>USTP01000001.1 GCA_900557695.1 uncultured Thermoanaerobacterales bacterium
AAAAAAATTGCTAGGCTGGCTCGTATTTACATACGACTGCCTGTCTAGCAATTTTAAAGTTTCTGCCCTTAGAGTGGTGAAATATGCCGTCTAAACGAGCTCGGCTATCGCCATCTGCGCATTATCTCCCCTTCTTAAGCTGGTTTTGATAACGCGGGTATAGCCACCACCATTACCCCTTTCTTCTGCTCTATCGGCATACTTAGGGGCAAGGTCTTCAAACAACTTTTCAATTAGTGGGTCTTTAATATCTCCCTTTCTTGCCTTGAAAGCTTGCTTTTTCTCACCTTTAACTCTTTGTTCTTGCCTATCTTGAAGCATAGCAAGAAGCTTTCTTCTTGCAGCAAGCTTTTTAGCGCCATCTTTAGAAATGGTAACTTTCTTTTCTTTACCCTTACTATCGGTTGTTACTTTCTCTTCGGTAACAACATCTTTATATGTTCTAACAGCAAGAGTTATACATTTTTCGGCATATCTACAAGCAGCTTTTGCTCTATCGGCAGTGGTTTCTATGCGTCCATACCAAAGCAAATCACTTGCAAGCCCGCTCACCAAAGCAAGTCTTTGGTCTGTAGGTTTTCCTAATTTTTGTGTATTCATAACTAATCTCCTTATTCTTCCCTAGTTTTTAGGCTCAAACCAAGACTCTCGAGTTTGTGTATAACCTCGTCAAGTGATTTCCTACCTAAGTTTTTAACTTTAAGCATATCCTCTTCAGTCTTGTGGATTAAATCTTCAATGGTATTGATACCAGCTCTTTTTAAGCAGTTGTATGAACGAACAGACAAATCCATGTCTTCAATGCTCATAACCATAAGTTTGTGAACTTTATCTTCTTCACGGCTAACAAGAATTGAGGTGTTTGCCATAGAGTCTACAAGCTCTACAAATAGGTTGAAATGCTCATTAAGAAGCTTTGCAGCTAAACTTACAACTTCTTTAGCAGAAACTGTACCATTTGTTGTTACTTCTAAAATAAGTTTGTCATAATCGGTGTTTTGACCAACACGAGTGTTTTCAACCTCGTAGCTAGCACGCCTAACAGGTGTGAAAATACTGTCTATTGCAATGTATCCAACAGGCAGGCTAACATCTTTATTCTTATCAGAAGGAACATAGCCTCTGCCCATACCAACAAGAATTTCCATATCTAAAACGCCATCGCTTTCTAGCGTGCAGATATACATTGATGGGTTTAAAACCTTAACCTCGTCATCTTCCTCAATGTCCGCAGCGGTAACAACGCAAGGACCTTTCTTTTTAAGCTTTAAAACTTTTTTAAAGTTTTTCTCTGTGCTCATAGTTTTAACAGCAAGCCCTTTCATATTAAGAACTATTTCTGTTACATCTTCTTTAGATCCCTTTAAAGTTGAAAACTCGTGAGCAACGCCTTCAATTTTAATGTTTGTTACAGCGCTTCCTGGAAGGCTAGACAAAAGCACTCTACGAAGAGCGTTACCAATTGTAACACCAAAACCTCTTTCAAGTGGCTCTAAAACGAACTTAGAGTAAGCCTCGCCATCATCAACACATTCAATTCTTGGTTTTTCTATTTCTAACATAATTATAGCCTCCTACCCACTATTACTTAGAATAAAGCTCGACAATTAAGTGCTCTTCAATATTCAAGTCGATATCGTCACGCGCTGGTAAAGCTAAAACCTTGCCTGATAGTTTATCTGTGTTAAACTCAAGCCACTTAGGCATAACGATTCTAGTTTCCTTAACGGCCTTGAATGGAGCTTTCTTTGTTTTGTTTTCTTTAACAGAAATTGTATCGTTAACTTTAACTGAGTATGATGGAATAGTAACTCTTTTGCCATTAACACAAATGTGCCCATGGTTTACAAGTTGCCTAGCAGCTGCACGGCTTGGAGCTAGACCCATTCTAAAAACAACATTGTCTAAACGGCGCTCTAGCAAGCTAAGCATGTTTTCACCAGTTTTACCTTTCATCCTTTCAGCTTCTACATAATAGCTGTGGAATTGCTTTTCCAAAAGCCCATAAGCTCTTTTAACTTTTTGTTTTTCCCTAAGCTGAGTTTGATACTCAGATGGTTTTTTGCGTGTATTTGGATGTTGACCAGGGATAGTAGGTCTTCTATCAAATGCACATTTCTTAGAAAGACATCTATCGCCTTTCAAAAATAATTTAGTGCCTTCTCTTCTGCAAAGTCTGCAGTCAGCATCAGTATATTTTGCCATTTATTTACTCCTTATACTCTTCTACGTTTTGGTGGACGACAACCATTGTGAGGGATTGGTGAAACATCACGAATAAGCGTAACCTCAAGATCTGCGTTTGCAAGCGACCTGATGGCAGACTCTCTTCCATTACCAGGACCCTTAACATAAACTTCCACACTCTTTAAGCCATATTCTTTTGCTTTCTTAGCAGCTTTTTCAGCAGCTTGACCAGCAGCAAAAGGAGTACTCTTACGATTACCTCTATATCCTAGCTCACCAGAACTGCAAGCAGCAAGAGCATTACCCTGCATATCAGTAATAGTTACAATAGTGTTGTTAAAAGATGATTGAACATGGACTATACCTTTATCAACATTAGTTGTAATCTTACGTTTTTTAGTTGTTTTCTTAGTATTCTGTGCCATTATAACTTTCTATCTCCTTTATTTCTTCTTAACCGAACTACTTGCTCTAGCACCCTTACGAGTTCTTGCGTTTGAACGAGTTGATTGACCACGAACAGGCAAGCCCTTTCTATGTCTAACGCCCCTATAAGAGCCAATTTCCATAAGACCCTTAATGTTCATGGCAACTTCTCTTTTCTTGTCACCCTCAACTGTAAGGTTTTTGTCCATATACTCACGGATTTTACCAATATCTGCTTCACTTAGGTCCTTAACACGAGTGTTAGGGTCAATATTAGTAGCCTCCAAAATTTTATTAGCAGTAACTCTACCAACGCCGTAGATATAAGTTAAACCTATCTCTACCCTCTTTTCGTTTGGTAAATCCACACCAGCAATACGTGCCATCTTTATCCTCCAAAAGATATTTATACTTAATTTTTTTATTTCAAGTGTATTGTAACACACTTTGTGACAAATTGCCACTATTATTTTTATTTATATTAACGCCACAAAGTAGATTTCTCTATGCCGCCTCTATGGCGATTGTTTTCAAACTTAGTTTAACCCTGAACTTGTTTGTGTTTAGGGTTTTTGCTGCAGATAACTCTAACTTTGCCATCTCTTTTAATAACCTTACAGCCATCACACATTGGCTTAACACTTGCTCTAACCTTCATTTTTTTATCTCCTTAAAAGTATGTTTTTTACTTACTTCTCCAAATGATTCTGCCCTTGCTAAGGTCATACGGACTCATTTCAAGTTTAACTGTATCCCCTTCATAAATATGGATAAAGTTCTTCCACAGCTTACCAGAAAGATACGCTGTTACCACATGACCACCTGCAATTTGAACTTTAAATGTTGCACCAGGCATAGCCTCGATAACCGTGCCCTCTGTTACAATTACATCATCTTTACTCAAAATTTTCGCCTCCACTATATTTTTGTTAATATCTCAACGCCATCTGAGCATATTAAGACAGTGTTTTCGTAGTGTGCACTTGGTAGCCCATCAACAGTTCGGGCATCCCAACCATTAAGCTTTAGCTCGTGCGAGCCCATGTTAATCATTGGTTCAATAGCAATAGTCATACCTGCTTTTAGCTTAATTCCCGACCCCTCGATTCCGTAGTTTGGCACTTCTGGATCTTCATGCATATTTCTTCCAATTCCATGCCCCACCATAACTCGAACAACCGAGTAGCCATGTTTTTCGGCGTGGCGTTGCACTCTTGCACCTATATCGCCAAGCCTACTGCCTTCTTTAAGACCACGAATGGCCTCATAGAAGCATTCTTTAGTAACCTCAACTAGCTTTTTTTTCTCTTCGCTAACCTCTCCTACAAGGAAAGTCCTAGCGGCGTCACCATGGTACCCATTTTTAACGGCACCAACATCTATGCCTATAATTTGACCCTCTTCTAAAATTTGGGTCTTTTTAGGAATTCCATGAACTACAACATCGTCAACAGATGTGCATATAGATGCAGGAAATCCATGGTAGTGCAAAAACGATGGTTTTGCACCCCTGCTTATTATATAATCATAAGCGATTTTGTCAAGTTCTAAGGTTGAAATACCTGGTTTTATGTGTTTTCCAACCTCTTCTAGCGTTTCCGCTGTTATCTTGCCAGCCTCTCTCATAAGTTCTATTTGCTTTGGAGTTTTTATAGTAATCATTACTTTAGCATCTCCAAGGCAAGCTTTAGCGTGTCATTAGGGTCTTCTTGACCTTTAACAGTTTTTAAAATACCCTTGTTTTCGTAAAACTTAACTAGCGGTTTTGTTTGAACAGCAAATGTGTCGAACCTTTTTGCAACGGTTGTAGGATTGTCGTCATCACGCATAAACAACTCTCCACCACATTCACATCTGTCTTTCTTATATGTGTTAGTATTATAGATAGCTCCACACTCTTTGCAAGTTCTTCTCCCTGCAATTCGGTTTACTATAACATCTTTATCAACATCTAGATATAAGCACTTGTCTATATCTGCAATGCCCTCTAAAAGCTCGGCTTGCTCTAGCGACCTTGGAAAACCATCTAAAATGTATCCATTTTTAGTGTCGCTCTCTGCCAATCTTTCCTTTAGCATTTTTATAACAATCTCGGTTGGAACAAGTTTGCCTTCGTCCATATATTTTTTAGCCTCTTTGCCAACTTTAGTCCCCTGGGCAATACTGTTTCTTAGTAAATCGCCTGTTGAAATTGATGGAATACCAAACTGCTTAATTAAACCTTTTGCAAGTGTTCCCTTTCCTGAACCAGGAGCACCAAGTAATACTAATTTCATATTCACTCCTATTTTTGTTTTTTCTTTGCTTCAAAGCCATAGGGCTTTGAAGCAAGTTAAAACTATAAAATATTTTTATGTCTTTTCATCATTAGCTGAGCCTCAAGCTGAGTATTAAACTCAATGGCAACGCTAACAACGATAAGCATACCTGTTGCGGTAAACGCATTTATTAGCCCTAGCGAACCACCCGCTACATATCTAAATATAATAGATGGAACAATTGCTATAAATGCAAGGAATATTGCACCAAATAGTGTTATTCTCTTAGAAACCTTTGTTAGGTACTCGGTTGTTGGCTTACCTGGCCTGATGCCTGGAATAAAGCCACCCTGTTGCTGAATGTTTAAGCTTACATCGGCTGGGTTGAACTGAATTTGAGCATAGAAGTAGGTAAAGAACAAAATTAGTAAACCAACTAGTATGCTATAAATAACTCCACCCGCACCAATATAATCATAATAGAATCTAGCAAACCAACCACTATCTCTTGTAACTCCACATAGCTGCATTATGATGTTTGGGAAAGTGATTATTGCCGTTGCAAAGATTATTGGAAGAACTCCGCTTGCGTTAACCTTAAGTGGTATGTATGAAGATTGACCACCATACATTTTTCTTCCCTTAACCTGCTTAGCATATTGAACAGGAATCTTTCTTTCTGCCTTATCTACAAACACGATAAGTGCAAAGATAACAAATGCCAAAGCTAAGAATCCAAGTAGTTCCCATAGTGCATTTAGGTTTCCATCAAATATGTTGCTTATAGAGTTTACTATTGATAGAGCTGAGGTTGAAATAATACCAACAAAGATGATAAGCGACAAGCCATTACCAACACCCTGTTCGGTGATTCTATCACCTATCCACATAGTAACGCAGGTTCCAGCAACCAACACTAAGATAACAAATACTGCTGTTAGCCAAATTAGATTTTCACCAAATATAGGTGAAAGCAAATCTGTACCAAAACCAAGAACAATACCAATACCTTGAGCAATTGCCAAAACTAGAGCCACAATTTTTGTGATAAGGTTGATTTTTTGTTTACCATCATCGCCTTGTTTTGCCATTCTTTCAAGAGCTGGAATGCCAACTGTTAAAAGCTGAACAATAATCGAGGCGTTAATATATGGCGTAACACCAAGTGCAAAGAAAGCACCGTTAGCAAGCGCACTACCTGTAACGGCATTAAGAAGAGTTAGTATGCCTGTTCCCGATTCGCTTGAAACCGCGTCAGCATAAACTGATGGCTCAAGACCAGGGATAGGCAAATAACAACCCAAACGGTAAATCAAAAGAAGTAGTAATGTTATTAAAATTTTCTTTCGAATATCACGGTTCTTGAAAGCGCTTGACAGTGTTTTAAACATTATTTCACCTCAACAGACCCGCCAGCCGCACAAATTTTGTCTACAGCACTTTGGGTAAATTTTTCAGCCCTAACAGTTAATGGCTTAGTTAGTGTTCCATTACCTAGAACTTTAAGTCCGTAAGGTTCAATTTTTGCAATAACACCCTTGCTTTTAAGCATTTCAGCTGTAACAACAGTGTTAGGCTCGAATCTTTCAAGATCACTAACATTTATAGTTGTGTAAACTTTTCTAAAGTTGTTGGTAAAGCCACGCTTAGGAAGTTGACGAATAAGAGGCATTTGACCACCTTCAAATCCAGGACGAACTCCCCCGCCACTTCTGGCGTTTTGACCCTTATGACCTTTACCACTTGTTTTACCAGTGCCTGAACCAATTCCCCTTCCAAGCCTTTTTGTTTGCTTAGTAGAGTTAGGAGCAGGAGATATTTCATGTAGTTTCATATTATTTCTCCTTCACGCTCTCAACTGTAACAAGGTGTTTTACAACGAAAATCATACCTCTTGTTTGAGCGTTATCTGGTTTAACTGTTTCACTGTTAAGTTTGTTTAGCCCAAGAGCAACTAAAGTTCTTTGTTGCTTAACAAGTCTTCCACTAGCACTTTTAACTAGTTTAATTTTAAGCATAGGTCCACTAACTTTTTTCTCTGTTTTAGGTTTAACTGCCTTAACTTCTTTTTTAGCTTCAACATTAACATTTTCAGTTTCTGCTTTTAAAGGCTTCTCACTTGATGCAGGTTTCTTACTAGCAGTTTTAGCTGGAGCCTTCTTCTCGCTAGCCACTTTGCTTGCAGTTTCAGCCTTTTTACTAGTGGTTTTAGCTGGAGCTTTCTTTTCTACTGTTTTTACTTCAGTTTTAGCAGTTTCAGCCTTTGCCACGGTAGTTTTCTTAGGAGCAGTTTTCTTTGGCTCTTGTTTTTCTGCTGATTTTGTAGTTTTCTTTACTTCTGCCATCTATTTCTCCTCCTACACAATCTCGTCTACGGTTTTACCGCGTAGAGATGCAATTTTTTCTGCACTTCTAAGCTTCATAAGCCCGTCAAAAGTTGCTTTAACGCAGTTTACAGGATTGTTTGATCCATAAAGCTTAGTAGTAATATCTTTGATGCCAGCAAGTTCAACAACATCACGAACTTTACCTCCAGCAATAACACCATTACCTTCTTTAGCAGGCATCATTATAACCTTTGTGGTTTCAAATTCACCTACAACTTCATGAGGTATAGTTGTTCCATGAATGTCTACCTTAACCATATGGCGCTTAGCATCAACGCTAGCCTTTTCTATAGCCAAAGTAACTTCGGTAGCTTTACCCATACCAACGCCAACTCTGCCATTCCTGTCACCAGCAACAACAATAGCGTTGAAACGCATCTTTCTACCACCCTTAACGGTTTTAGAAATACGGTTAACATTAACCATTTTCTTGTCTATACCATCATTAACTTTTTCAGTTTTATTATCACGCCTTGCTCTAGGATTTTTAGAGCTTCTGTTTGAAAATTTTCTTTCATTTGGTTTGTTAGCAGCTGGTTGTTCTTCTACTGCTACCACTTCAACAATATTTTCTTCTGCCATAACTCCTCCCTCCTAAAACTCAAGACCTGCTTGCCTAGCGCCTTCAGCTAATTTCTGAACGCGTCCAGTGTAGATATATCCACCACGGTCAAATACAACTTGTTTTATACCAGCCTTAAGGGCCTTTTTAGCAACAGCTTCACCAACAACGAAAGCTTGCTCTTTTTTGTTCTTGCCCTTAAGAGCACTCTGTAATGCTTTGTCAAGACTACTAGCAGAGCAAAGAGTGGTTTCTGTTTCATCGTTAATGATTTGAGCATAAATGTTTGTTGTAGAACGATAAACATTTAGTCTAGGCTTAGCACTTGTGCCAGACAAAGTATTTCTAATGCGGTTATGTTTAGCTTTTCTTAATTTGTTTTTATCAACCTTTTTAAACATCTGTCCTCTCCTTACTTCTTCTTAGTGCCTTTCTTAATTTCCTTACGGCGAACGGTTTCATTAGTGTAATGAATACCATATCCGTGATAAGGTTCAACAGGCTTAATAGCCTTAATGTCGGCAGCGAACTGACCAACCTGCTCTTTGTTAATACCAGCAACTACAATATCTGTAGCGTTTGGGCAAGTAACAGTTAAGCCCTCAGGAACTGTTACTGTTACAGGATGTGAAAGCCCTAAGTTCATTGTAAGCTTGTTGCCACTAACGGCGATTTTGTAACCAACGCCTGCAACAGTTAATGATTTAGTGTACCCTTCTGTAACGCCCTTAACCATGTTTGCAAGAAGTGCTCTATACAAACCATGTTTAGCTCTAACTTCCTTATCATCACTATCACGAGTAAGGATGATTGCTGGCTTTTCATTGTGCTCACCTTTTGTTATTTTAATGCAAGGTGCAACATATTGACGAAGGGTTCCCTTAGGACCTGTAACAATAACATCGCCTTCAACAGTTTGGTCTACAGTAACACCGTTTGGAAGCTCAATAGGAGCTCTACCTATACGACTCATAACCCTTCCTCCTTACCAGATATAGGCAAGCACTTCGCCGCCAATACCAAGTTTTCTAGCATTTTTATCTGTCATAACACCCTTAGATGTTGAAACAATGGCAATGCCAAGCCCACCAAGCACCTTTGGAAGTTCTTCACTACCAGCATAAATTCTAAGACCAGGCTTAGAAATTCTTTTTAAACCAGTAATAACCTTTTCTCCCTTAGGGCCATACTTTAATTTTACAACAATATTAGTAAACTTCCCATCATTTACTTCTTCAAAAGAGTTTATATATCCTTCATCAAGCAAAATTTGAACAATATCTCTTTTCATGCGTGAAGCTTCAAAAGTAACACTATCTTTCTTTGTTACTTGGGCGTTTCTAATTCTTGTAAGCATATCTGCAATTGGGTCTGTTGTAACCATAACTTAATCCTCCTTGACTTACCAACTAGATTTCTTAACGCCAGGAATTTGACCTTTGTAGGCAAGTTCTCTAAAGCAGATTCTGCAAATGCCATACTTTCTTAGCACAGCATGAGGTCTTCCGCAGATAGAGCATCTTGTATACTCACGCGTTGAAAATTTTTGTGGTTTTTGCTGTTTATTTATCATTGATTTTTTTGCCATAACTATCTCCCTCTCTATCCTTACGCCTTAAATGGCATGCCCATGAGCTTCAAAAGTTCCCTAGCCTCGTTGTCAGTTTTTGCACTTGTAACGAAGATAATGTCTAGCCCTCTAATCTTTTCAATCTTATCATAGATTATTTCAGGGAATATAAGTTGCTCACGAACGCCATAAGCATAGTTTCCTCTTCCATCGAAAGAAGTAGCATCTAGGCCTCTAAAGTCACGAACTCTAGGAAGTGCAATAGAGATGAATTTATCCATAAACTCATACATTCTTTTGCCCCTAAGCGTAGCCTTAGCACCAATTTTCATATTTTGCCTAACTTTGAAGTTTGCAATACTCTTTTTAGCTGTTGTTACAACTGGTTTTTGACCTGCAATAACTGCAAGTTCCTCAACAGCTAGATTAAAACTCTTACTATTGTCTTTAACATCGCCAAGACCCATGTTAAGAACTATTTTCTCAAGCTTTGGAACCTCGTTGATGTTTTTATAACCAAACTCTTTAACGAGTGCAGGAACAACTTCGCTAAGATATTTTTCTTTTAATCTGTTATCAGCAGTTTTAGCTTTTGCCATTTATCTTACACTCCTCTTTGAGATGATTTTCTAACACCTGCAACTTTATTTTCTTTATTAGTAGCAGTTGCCACGACTTTTTTTTCGGCAGTTTTCTTTTGTTTTGTAGAAGTTTCAGCCTTTTTAGCTTTTTCTTGAGCTTTTACAGCTTTTGCTTCATCTGCCTGAGCTTTCTTTGCTTTTTTAGCATCTTTAACATACTTTTTGTCAAGAGCAGCGCCACACTTACAAGCTCTAACCATTTTGCCCTCTTCATTTAAAGCATGTTTAACTCTTGTAGGTTTTCCACATGATGGACAAACTACCATAACATTTGAAACATCAATAGTGCCTTCTTTTTTAACAATTGAGCTTTTTTCTTGAGCCTTTCTAGCTTTTTGATGCTTAGAAATCATGTTAACGCCAGAAACGATAATTCTGTTTGTTTTAGGGTAAACCCTAAGAACTTTTCCTTGCTTTCCAGCATCTTTACCAGAAATAACTAAAACAGTGTCTTGAGATTTAACATTTAAATTATTCATAACCTACCTCCTAAATTACTTCAGGCGCAAGCGAAATAATTTTCATGTAATCTTTATCACGAAGCTCACGCGCAATAGGCCCAAAAATACGAGTTCCCTTAGGTTGCTTTTGGTTATCAATGATAACTGCAGCATTGTCGTCAAACCTTATGTAGCTACCGTCATTTCTTCTAATACCCTTAGAAGAACGAACAATAACAGCCTTAACAACATCACCCTTTTTTACAGAACCGCCAGGGATAGCCGACTTAACTGAAGCCACGATAACATCACCAATATTACCGCTCTTTCTAAGCGAGCCACCAAGAACACGGATACACATAATCTCTTTAGCGCCAGTGTTGTCAGCAACTTTAAGTCTAGTTTGTGGTTGTATCATAATCTTATCTCCTTTGGCCTATTTAACTTTCTCAACGATTCTAACCAAGCGCCATCTTTTGCTTTTGCTAAGAGGACGAGTTTCAGCGATTTCGACTGTGTCGCCAATATCACATTCATTGTTCTCATCATGAGCAACGAACTTAGCAGTTTCGTTAATAGTTTTCTTATAGATTGGGTGCTTAACTTTAGAACGCACCTCAACAACAATGGTCTTGTCCATCTTGTTTGAAGAAACAACACCAATTCTTGTTTTTCTTAAATTTCTCTCTTTACTTTCAACATTTGCCATATTTCACCTTAACCTCTAGCCTTTTTAGCTACCTTTTTAGTCGCAGAAGATTTTTCTGGACTCTTTGCTAAACCTAGTTCTCTTTCACGAATAATTGTTTTAACCTTAGCAATGTCTTTTTTACAAGTTTTAAGAGCAAGAGGGTTAGCTAAATTGCCTGTAGCATGAGAGAAACGCAAGTTGAAAAGCTCTGCCTTTAAATCAGCAAGTTTGCTTTCAAGCTCTTTGTCTGTCATAGACGCAAAATTCTCAGCTTTCATTATTTAACCTCCTCTTTTTTAACTTCGCTTACAGGCTCTTCAAGGTCGGCCTTTTTAACGATTTTAACTTTGCAAGGCAACTTATGGCTAGCAAGCCTTAGCGCCTCCATTGCTGTTTCTTCCTTAACTCCACCAATTTCAAATAAAACTCTGCCTGGTTTAACAACGGCTACCCAATACTCAGGTGAACCTTTACCAGAACCCATACGAGCTTCTGCAGGGTGCTTGGTTACTGGCTTGTGAGGGAAGATGTTTATCCAAACTTGTCCACCTCTTTTTGTATATCTAGTCATAGCTATACGAGAAGCTTCAATTTGGTTAGATTTTATCCAACATGGCTCTAACGCTACCAAACCATACTCGCCGTGAACGATTTTGTTACCACGAGTAGCTTTACCAGTCATTCTGCCACGTTGAACCTTTCTTCTTTTAACTCTTTTAGGCATCAACATGATTGTTTCCTCCTCTAGCGGTAGTGTTTAGGTTCTTTTTGCCTAAAATTTCGCCTTTATAGATCCAAACTTTAACGCCAAGAAGCCCAGAAACATGAGCCTCGGCAAAGCCATAGTCAATATCAGCCCTTAAAGTTTGAAGTGGAAGTCTGCCATCTTTATAGAACTCGCTTCTTGCGATTTCAGCGCCATCAAGACGACCACTAAGCATAATTTTAATACCTTTAACTCCAGCCTTTTGACATCTAGACAAAGCTTGCTTCATTGCACGGCGGAAACCAACACGTTGGTCTAGTTGGTTTGCAATACTTTCAGCAACAAGTTGAGCGTCTAGGTCTGGGTTTTTAATCTCAACAACATTGATTGAAACATTTTTGCCAGTTAATTTTTCAAGTTTAGCTTTCATAGCCTCAACGCCAGCACCCTTCTGACCAATAACCATACCAGGTCTAGCAGTTTGAAGTGTTACAGTAACCTTGTTTCCAGCACTTCTTTCAATTATTGTTTTAGATATGCCACAATTTTTGTAGTCTTTTTCAATTAGATCACGAATTTTGTTGTCTTCAAGAATAAATGAAGCAAAATTTTTCTTATCTGCAAACCATTTGCTTTCCCATTCTTTGTTAACACCAACTCTCATTCCTACTGGATTAACTTTCTGTCCCATACTATCCTCCTACGCCTTAGCCTCGTCTAGAATTACAGTGATGTGGCTAGTACGCTTTTTAATAGAATGCGCTCTACCCTTGCTAACTGGTTGGAACCTTTTTAAAGTTGGCCCACCATCAACAAAAGTTTCAGCAACAATTAGGTCTGCTTTGTTAAGACCTAGATTGTTTTCAGCATTAGCCCCAGCACTTTCTAGCACCTTTAAAGTGCTTTCAGTTGCCGCATTTGGCATGTTCTTTAAGATTGCAACAGCATCTTCATACTTTTTGCCACGAATTTGGTCTAACACTATTCTAACCTTAGAAGGAGAAATTCTAATATATTTAGCAACGGCTTTAGCGCGTCTGTCGGCGTTTTCTTGCCTTTTAGCTGTTTTTTCACGGATTCTAGTTGCCATTATTTCTTGCCTCCTTTAGTTGTCTTAGCGCCCTTGTGCCCCTTAAATGTTCTAGTTGGAGCAAATTCACCAAGCTTATAACCAACCATTTCAGAGGTGATATAAACAGGAACATGCTTTCTTCCATCATACACACCAATGGTATGACCAACCATTGAAGGGATAATTGTTGACGCACGCGACCATGTTTTAACAACATGTTTTTCATTTGATTCATTCATCGCATCAATCTTTTTAACAAGACTTTCTGCAACGAAAGGACCTTTTTTTACACTTCTACTCATATCTTCCTCTCCTAATTAACTCGTTTAACAATAAACTTGTCGGTTGTATTTTTCTTTTTACGAGTCTTATAACCCATTGCAGGTTTACCCCAAGGAGTCATAGGACCAGCATGACCAACTGGCGACTTACCTTCACCACCACCATGAGGGTGATCAACTGGGTTCATGGCAGAACCACGAACGGTAGGTCTAACGCCCATATGACGCTTTCTACCAGCCTTACCAAGTGAAACAATTTCATGTTCAACATTGCCAACTTGACCTAGCGTTGCACGGCAAGTTACAAGAACCTTTCTCATTTCACCTGATGGCATACGAAGAGTTGCATATTTCCCTTCTTTTGCCATGTATTGTGCAGAAATACCTGCACTTCTAGCGATTTGACCGCCACGACCTGGATGAAACTCAATGTTGTGAACAACAGAACCAACTGGAATATTGTCTAGTGGAAGCGTGTTACCAACTTTGATTTCAGCATTTGCACCGCTCATAACAGTGTCGCCAACATTAAGGCCAACTGGAGCCAAAATGTATCTCTTTTCACCATCTGCGTAGTTAAGTAGTGCTATGTAGGCAGTTCTATTTGGATCATATTCAATGCTAGCAACTTTAGCAGGAATATTGTCTTTATTGCGTTTAAAATCTATAATTCTATATTTTTGACGATTTCCACCACCAATATGGCGAACTGTTAATCTACCAGTATTGTTTCTTCCGCCTGTTTTGCTTTTTGTTGCAAGCAAAGATTTTTCAGGTTTTGTAGTGGTTATTTCATCAAAGGAAGCTGTGGTCTTTCCTCTTTGACCAGCAGTTGTCGGCTTATATCTTTTTAGTGCCATAGTTTACTCTCCCTTCTATTATGATAAGCTATCAAAGAACTCAATAGATTTGCTATCGCTAGTTAATTGAACAATAGCCTTTTTGTATGACCCAGTAAGTCCTTCGTGCCTTCCTTGTCTTTTAATTTTACCGTAAACATTAGAGATGTTCACGCTCTCAACCTTAACTTTGAAGATTTCTTCAATTGCTTTCTTGATTTGAGTTTTGTTTGCACTTTTTGCAACCTCAAAAGTATACTTTTTGTTTGCAATGTCTTGATAACTCTTTTCAGAAAGCACAGGTCTAATAATAATGTCGTGTGCTACCATTATTTGCAAGCCTCCTCGATAAATTTGATAGCTTCTTTTGTTACAAGAAGTTTATCAGAAACAACTATGTCGTATGTGCAAAGCTGGTCGACAGTTGTAACAGAAACATTTGGAATGTTTCTAGCAGATAAAACAACATTTTCGTCATTCTTAGCTGTTACAATAGTTGTTCTCTTATCTAGCTTCAAAGCGCTTAAAATGTCTACCATTTCGCTTGTTTTAGGAGCCTTAAAGTTAAGCTCGTCTACAACAATTAAGCATTTTTCAGCCAAACAGGTTGAGATTGCGCTAACAAAAGCAGCTCTTTTCATTTGCTTGTTAACTTTCTTAGAGAAATCTCTTGGTTTTGGCGCAAACACAACGCCACCTTTAATCCATTGTGGAGCACGGATAGAGCCCTGACGAGCATTTCCTGTTCCCTTCTGGCGCCATGGCTTTCTTCCACCACCACGAACTTCAGTTCTAGTTAGTGTGCTCTTTGTGCCTTGACGCTGATTTGCTAAATATGCAACGATAACTTGATGGATAAGTGCCTCATTGTATGGAGCTTTAAAAACTTCATCAGCTAGAGATACTTTGCCAACTTCTTCGCCCTTTATGTTAAAAACTTTAGTCTGCATTATTTTCTCCTCCCGCCTTACGCCTTAACTGCAGAGCAGATAGTAACAACAGAACCTTTCGCACCAGGGATTGCACCTTTAATAAGCAGAAGATTTCTTTCAGTATCTACTTTTGCAATTTCAAGATTTTGAATAGTAACCTTTTCGTTACCATATTGGCCAGGTAGCTTTCTGTTTTTGAAAACTCTAGATGGGTCTGAGTTTGCAGAAAGTGAACCAGGCTCTCTGTGTACAGGACCTGTACCGTGTGTCATCTTAAGCCTGTGGAAATTCCAACGCTTAATAACACCTGTAAAACCTCTACCTTTGGTGTAGCCAGAAACGTCTACCTTATCGCCCTCTTTGAAAACATCACATTTAATCTCGTTTCCAAGCGCCAAACCTTCGGTTGGGATTTTAAACTCTTTTAAATACTTTTTAGGTGAAACATTTGCCTTTTTAAGGTGACCTGCTTCCGCCTTGGTAAGCTTGCTTTCTTTTGTGTCTACAAACGCAAGCTGAACTGAACTATAACCATCTTTTTCAACAGTTTTAATTTGTGAAACTTGGCATGGGCCAGCTTCTACTACTGTTACAGGCACAACTTGTCCAGAGGTTGTAAAAATCTGAGACATGCCAATTTTTTTGCCGAGTATTGCTTTATCCATAATTTTTCTCCCCTCTTTCCTTATAATTTAATATTGATATCAACGCCAGCTGGAAGGTCGATCTTCATTAAAGAGTCTACCGTTTTAGCAGATGGGTTATAAATATCAATAACTCTTTTGTGTGTTCTAATTTCAAATTGTTCTCTTGAATCTTTGTCTTTATGAACTGAACGAAGAATAGTTACAATCTCTTTCTCAGTAGGCATTGGGACAGGCCCCGATACCTTAGCTCCTGCTCTTTTAGCAGTTTCCACAATTCTTGCAGCAGATTCATCAACAAGGTTGTGGTCGTAAGCTTTAAGCTTAATTCTAATTTTTTGTGTTGCCATTTGTTACCTCCAAGTAAAATAGTTAAGTGGCCGACTGTTTCACAAACCCTTTGTCACATTTATCGTCTTTAGGTTAACACAACTAAAGTGAAACACCACTCGCTCGAAATCTATGCTCGAACTTGTCCGCAGAAGTTATCCCAATCAAGGCTCATGGGTAACCTTCCACATCCTCCCATACTGTGACCATGTTATTATACTAAACACACGGGTGCGTGTCAAGGGTTTTTTTATTTTTTTTCATACAAATTTACATAAAAAATGTTTTGAAAAATTAATATAAATGAATTATTTTTCTTTAAAGTTCCTAACTTATTTCGTTTATATATACTATTTATAAAATCAATAACTACTCTATAAAAAACATAATGAAGCAAACAAAATAAAAATTAGGCAAATAAATATCCACCAGCCAAGCTGGTGGATATTTATTTTATTTTTACCTTTAGATGCCTAAAATTCGCAAAATCCGTTTCCCCTCACTCTACCCTTTAAAAGGCGAAGGCTAGCGTTTAGAAGAAAAACAAAGAACGGCAATTTGTTCCATACATTGTAAGGGCATAGGCAAGCGTATATAAGAAGAAACCAAAAAAAATTGTTTCATAGTGTCTACCCTTTAGACGGCGAACGCAAGCCACTATAACAAAGAAACAAAAAAATTGCTTTTACTACTCTATCCTTTAAAGGGCATAGGCAAGCGTATATAAGAAGAAATCAAAAAAAATTGTTTCATAGTGTCTACCCTTTAGACGGCGAAGAAATGTGCAATAACAAAGAAACAAAAAAATTGCTAGGCTGGCTCGTATTTACATACGACTGCCTGTCTAGCAATTTTTAAGTTTCTACAGTTAGTGTGCGTTTATTCGCCGTCTAAAGTTTGATTTTGATACCAGGCCCCATACTCGCTGCCACCGACACACTTCTTAAATAGGTTCCTTTAGCAGCTTGTGGTTTTGCTTTAACAATAGCATCAATCAAAGTGTCTAAGTTCTCTTGAAGCTTTTCAACACCAAAGCTCTTTTTACCAATAACACAGTGAATAATACCATATTTATCAAGCCTATACTCAACTTTACCAGCTTTAATATCTTTAATAGCTTTAGCAACATCTGGAGTAACAGTTCCACTCTTAGGGTTTGGCATTAAACCACGAGGTCCTAGAATTCTAGCAATTCTACCAACTAGGCCCATCATGTCTGGAGTTGTTACGCAGGCATCAAAGCCTAGCCAGTTCTCTTTCATAATTTTATCAATTATTTCTTCTGCGCCAACAAAGTCTGCCCCTTCAGCCTTAGCGATTTCAGCCTTGTCGCCTTTAGCGATAACTAAAACCTTTTTTTCTTTACCTGTTCCATTAGGAAGAACAATAGAACCACGAACCTGCTGATCAGCATTCTTAGGGTCTACGCCAAGCTTAACATGAACTTCAATGCTTTCATCGAAGTTTGCCTTAGCTGTTTCAATAGCAAGAGCAAGCCCCTCGGCAGGATCATAAATTTTATTCTTTTCAAACTTCTCTAAAGAAGCTTTATATTTTTTACCACGAAACATACTTATGCCCTCCCTTAATCTACAACAGTAACGCCCATAGAGCGTGCTGTTCCTTCAATCATCTTCATAGCAGCCTCAACACTTGAAGCATTAAGGTCTGGCATTTTGGTTTCCGCAATTTTGCGAACCTGCTCTTTAGTGATTTTTCCGACTTTTTGTGTGTTTGGTTTACCACTACCTGATTCAAGCCCTATCGCCTTTTTAATTAGAACTGCAGCTGGTGGAGTTTTAAGAACGAAAGTAAATGAACGGTCTTGATAAATTGTCATCTCAACAGGGATAACAAATCCTTCTTGAGAAGCTGTTTTCTCGTTAAACTCTTTAACGAAAGCTGGAATATTGATACCATGAGGACCAAGCGAAGAACCTACAGGAGGGCCTGCGGTTGCTTTACCAGCTTGAAGTTGAAGTTTAACAACTGCTGTTATTTTTTTAACTGGTGCCATAATTTTCTCCTTTATAGTTTATTCTGTGGTGCATTTGTGAGGCATACAAAAATTTACCTCTCCCACATATTTCAATTTTAAAATTCAAATTTTCCTAATCAAAATTTGTTTTTTAAAATTAAAAACCAATTTTTCCACCAATATTGGTGACAACTAGCCCAAAGGACTACACCTTAGGGCAAACACATAAAAGCCAAATAGGCTTCTAAATTACTTCAATTTGAGCAAAGTCTAGGTCTACTGGAGTTTGCCTACCAAACATTTCAACAGAAACTTTGCATTTTTGGTTTGCAGAGTCTACCGATAAAACATCACCCACAAACCCCTCAAGTGGCCCAGAAATAACTTTAACCTTGTTTCCAACATCAACCTTAAGGTCGACCACTATCTTTTCTAGCCTCATTTTGCGAACCTCATCATCGTTAAGAGGCAAAGGTCTGCCCGCAGGGCCAACAAAGCCAGTAACACCGCGGGTGTTAACAATAGTGTGCCACAAATTATCTGTATAACGCATTTTTATAAGCACATAACAAGGAAACTTCTTGCGTTCTACTACTTTCTTCTTGCCATTTTTCTCTTCAATAGCTTCTTCCATAGGAACTTTAACTTCAACAATATAGTCTTGAAGATTATTGTTTTCTATGGTTTTATATAGGTTATCTCGCACCATGCTTTCATATCCAGAATATGTGTGCAAAACATACCACTTAGGTTCTTCATTCAAAACATTATCCATAAAATTATCCTTTAAAAAGCCAAGATTTTAAATATTTGTAATAAGCCTTAGTAGCCATGAAAGAAGGCTGTCTATTCCAAGCGTGACAAGCATAAACAACAAAACCACAGAAATAACCATACCTGTTTGTTTCATTGTTTTTCCAAAAGATGGCCAAGAAACCTTTTTAAGCTCACTCATTGTTTCCTTAGTTCTAGAGCGCTTTTGTTCTTTGTTTTTAGAAGCCTTGCTAGCTTTAGCTTTCTTTTGTTTCTTATCTTCCTTTTCTTTTATTTCAGTAGTACCATTTGCAAGAGTTTTCTCTACTTTTGCCACAATCTATCTCCCGATTATAAAATTTTATTTTGTTTCTTTATGAACGGTGTGCTTTTTGCAGAATCTACAATACTTTGTTAATTGAATTCTGTCTGGATCGTTTTTCTTATTTTTATAATTATCGTAGTTTCTTTGTTTGCATTCTGTGCATTCAAGCGTTATCTTGGTTCTCATAAAAATTTCTCCTAAAAAATTAACACCTACGCAAGGTTGGTGCGCTAGTATAATAACACACGGGTCCGTTGCCTGTCAAGTGGGATTTTATATTATTTTTGATTTTTTAACCTAATTTTTTTTGACATTTAAGCAAATTAAAGCTTAACAACCGAACTTGGTGCAAGCGTTAAGTTGTTTGCAATATTTTTGTTTTCTTTTAGTGAAAAGTAGCCTGCCGAGGCAACCATAGCAGCATTATCTGTGCAAAGCTTTAGCGGAGGATATAAAACAGTTATACCAGCCTTATCCCCCTCTTCTTTTGCTTTTTCTCTTAACCGTTTATTTGCACTAACTCCGCCAGCAAGAACAAGTGTTTTAAGTCCAAATTTTTTACACGCCTCTATACTTTTATACACCACTTGACCAACCGCTTCTTCTTGAAAAGAGGCACAAACATCTGCAATATTAACCTCTTCGCCCTTTTGTTTTTTATTGTGAATATAATTTATAACCGCAGTTTTAAGCCCACTATATGAAAAATTAAAATCTTTCAATTTTTCGTGGGGCTTAACAATAAAGTTTATGTTTTTTTGCCCCTTTTCAGCCATTCTTTGAACATTTGGCCCGCCAGGGTATTCAAGCCCACACTCTCTTGCCACTTTATCAAACGCTTCGCCAATTGCATCATCTGTTGTAGTACCAATTAAAGTTCGCTTTGTAAAAGTTTCCATCTTGCAAAGCGCAGTGTGCCCCCCACTAACAATAAGGCAAGCAAAAGGTGGCTTTAAATCTTTATGCTCTATATAGTTCGCCGCAATGTGCCCCTCGATATGGTTAACCGCAATAAGGGGTTTTTTATATTTGTAGCTAAGAGCCTTTGCAAAGTTAACCCCAACAATTAACGCTCCAAGTAGCCCTGCCCCATAGGTTACAGCAATTGCAGAAACATCTTCTAGCTTTACCCCTGCTTGGCTTAAAGCCTCGCTTAACACGCCATCAATATTAACAACATGATTTCTTGATGCAATTTCAGGCACAACTCCGCCATAAAGTTTGTGCACATCTATTTGGCTTGAAATAACATTTGACAAAACCTCCCTACCATTTTTAACAACCGCCACCGAGGTTTCGTCACACGAGGACTCTATTCCAAGAATTAAAATATCACTTTCTTTTTCCATAGCTATATTTATAAACTTAAAAACACAATTCGTCAATAAAAATTTAAAAATTAGGCCTCTGCCCTACCTTTAAATTAGCACTTTTCTTCAAACAGCAAAATAAAAACAGCCTTTGTGGCTGCTTTTACTAAATTAACTATCATGGTTCTGGACGCCTTGCGAAATATGTAGACGCAAAGGAGGAAAATATTGGGTCATTCGACAATTTTTTTAAATACTTTTCTTGCGTTTGGTTTAGCGAAATATGATTGGTTACAGACATCTCATTAACTTTATTATACACGAACTGCAAAAGAGAAGTATCGTAATATTCACTTGTGTTTAATCTTAAACTATTTGCACTTTCATAAGACCACTGGTTAACATCTCGCGCAAACGACTTCATTAGCTCTTCTAAAACATACTCTTCTTCCCCACAGCTGCAAAGATTTTGCATAGAGATTAGAATATCGCCTACTTCATTAGAAAGTGCCTCGTCTTGCTCCTTTAAGCCTTCTCCTTTCCTTTTTATAAGTTTTGCAAGGTTTGTTTTAAAACGCATAAATCTAATTTCAACGCTATTATTTATATCGTTTATAGCCCCACCCGGCTCGTTTACCTCTTCTCCCGCATGAAAATAAATGCCTTTTTTGCTTTCAAGCTCTTCAATAAATCTTTTATCCGCTTTTTTATCGGTTGTTATAACTATCAACCCTTTCAAAACAAGCATGGCAACTAGAAGTTCTTCTTTTATTCGAACCTTATCCAACTCTTTAAGAATTCTTTTAAGTTTAGTTAAACTAATAAGAAGTTGCTTATTAAAGTTTTTGTCCATAAAGCCACACCCCCTATCGCTAGATATTGTTATTATAGCATGAAATAGCTAAAAAAGAAGCCTCTTTAAAAATTTTAATCTAGTTTGTCTTGCTACGAATTAAATTTTCAACAATAAAAGCTTGAATATTGCCTGCCAAAAAGCCACTTGCGTCTGAGGTTTCTTTACCTGTTCGAAGGTCTTTAACTAGCTGATAAGGATATAAAACATAACTGCGAATTTGGCTGCCCCACTCGTTCTTCATCTTTTCGCCATTCTCTTTTGCTTTCTTTTCTGCCTGTTTTTTCTCCTCAAGTTCGGCAAGTTTCGAATAAAGCAAACTAAACGCCATCTCTTTGTTTTGAAGCTGACTTCTTTCGTTTTGGCACGACACAACAATCCCCGTTGGTAAATGAGTTAGCCTCACTGCCGATTCTACCTTATTTACATTTTGCCCCCCAGCTCCACCACTTCTAAAGGTGTCTATCTTCACATCCTGTGGGTTTATTTCAATCTTATTTTCCTTAACAATTGGCGAAACCTCAACACTAGCAAAAGAAGTGTGCCTGCGTTTGTTTGCATCAAAGGGCGAAATTCTAACAAGCCTGTGCACTCCCCTTTCATTTTTTAAATTACCATAGGCATTTCTACCCTTAAAAATATAGCCAGCACTTTTAAAACCAGCCCCATCGCCACGATTTTTGAAAACATTTTCAACCTCGTAGCCCATAATATCTGCATAGCCTAAATACATTCTCTCTAGCATCTGCGCCCAGTCTTGCGCCTCTTCCCCGCCAGCCCCAGAATGAATTTCAACTAGGGCATCAAGCGAGTCGCTTTCACCACTATACAAGCTCTCTAAATATAGTTTGTTTATAAGTGTTTCAAGCCTTGTTAATTCTTCTATAAAGGCAGGCTCGTCTGTTTCAGGAACATTGTTTTGGTAAAGTTCAAGCAGCTCACTTAGGTTGTTCATATCGCCTTGCACCTTGCCAAAAGAGGATGTAACTCTTGTTATATCTGCCAGCCTCTTAGATAAACTATTAAACTTTTCATAGCTATTATAAACATTAGGGCTAAGCAACTCTTTGTTTAACTGCTCTTCCTCTGCCCTCAACTTGCCTATATCAAAGGCAGTGGCTGATATCTAACAGCTTTTCTTTTAATTTATCAAGTTTCTCTTTGTAATCTTGCATAGTTTCACCTTGTGTTTAATATATCACATACTTTTTAAATTTTAAAACAATATAACCTATTTTTTTAATTTTAAAACAATGGTAGCCACTAAAAAAGGTTGCCTTAAAAGCAACCCTTTCAATTATTTTATTCTTCCGACTCTTTTGAAGCACCTTTTTTGGCTTTTTTCGCCTTATCTGCTTCTCTAACTGCTTTTGCTCGCTCTTGATTTATGTTTTGCATAACTCCAGCTTCAAAAATCTCTTTACCATACTGGTTAACCATTTCCTCAACAGTTTCTTTTGAAAGCCCAGCATCTTTAAGCCATGCACGAACATTGTCGCTAAATTGAGCCCAGAAAGCTTCATCATCTGTCTTTTCACTTGCATCTTCAGCATCTCCAGCGTCAACAACTTCTGGCAGTGCAGCCTCTTCTGATTCCCCCTCTTCAGCTATAGGTGCAGCCGCATCTTCGCTAGGTGCACCAGCCTCTAAAGTTTCCCCAGCTGGGGCTACATCCTCTTCAGGCTCAGGCGCAGCATCGATTGCCTCTTTGTCAGCCTCGCCAGACTCCTCGTTATATGCCGCAAATTCCTCATCAGTCATATTTAAAACAGTTTTAACCTCTTGAACGCCACCACAATCTGCAACTAGGCTAGCTAGTGCAACATAATTTGTAGGCGTATCTTTTCCCTTTGTTTCAGGAAAACGCTTATAAAGGTTCTCCTTTTGTTGCTCTGTTAACTGCGCTGGCAGGTCAAACACTTCATCAAGAAAATCATCTTTGTCTATAATAGCGTTTCTTGTTTCCTCGTCTACCCTTTTCATATAAATTACCCCCTACTAATTTAATTTATTCTACGCTCCAGAACCTGGTTCGTCTGAATCTTCTTTTTTTGCACCACCATCTTTGTCCGCAGCGATTGTAAAGTCCTTCTTTAAAGTGTTATATGCATCTTCGGCAGACATTCCTCTTTCTCTCATGCTATTAAGCAATTCTTCTGGAACTCCAGCCTTTAAAGCATTCTCTGTTAACTCTTGCCAACCATCGTCTTCAGGTTCCGCTTCTACTTTTGCAACTTTTTTAGTAGCATCTTCAGTAGCATCTTTTTTCTCTGGTTCTTTAGCAACGCTAGGCGTAGGCTCTTTTGCCACAATCTCATCGTCAGTAGTCATTCCTGCGGCAGCAGCCTCAGGCTTTTCTTTTGGTATTTCAGGAGTTTCAGGAGCTTTAGGTGCCCCTTCTGCTTCTTCACTTGTTCTTTCTTCCGCACGAGCTTTCTTATACATTTCAGCCAGTTTCTTAGCCTTTGGTCCACCAACTTTTAATTTTTTCATTATGGTTGAAGATTCTAGAGTTTTGCCCTTGTACGATTTAAGCAACTCGTTTACCATATCTTCATCTGTTCTTGCAGGAGCCTCTTCTGATTTCACCGCAACATCTGGTTTTGGCTTTGTAACATGAGAGTCCTCAACTTTAATGGCTGGATCTTTCGTTTTTTTCCAAGATATTTCAACGCCACGAGCCTTTAAATAATCATCTATCATAACTGGAACATTAACCGACATTTCACTCTTTTTGTCACCCATCCTAAAAGCAGAAGCAACATCGTTTAAAAATGCCGAATAGGCAGGTGCCCTATCTCCTTTCTTAACAGTTGTTGCTCTTCTACCACTTGGTTTGAAATGAAGTTTATAACTTCTTTCAATGACTCTAACCATATCGCTACCGTATTTGTTTTTAAACTCTTGCATAGGAGTTAGTGGTTCTGCTGGTGCTCCTACTCCAGCGGCTGGTGCTCCTTCTCCAGCATCTGGGGCTCCTTCTCCAGCAGCTGGGGCTCCTTCTCCAGCATCTGGTTCCCTACCTAAAGTTTCTTCATCACTATATTCACTTGCCGCAGCGGCAGTATGCTCTGCAGCAGCTCTTCTTGCCTCAGCCTCTCTTGCTGCGGCCTCTCTTGCAGCTCTTTCAGCCGCAAATTCGCCAGAAATAGCTGAAAGTTCGCTCGCGGAAACCATATCCACAGTAGCCTCACGACTTCTAGAAATGGTTGAAATCCCTTCGCTTCCAGGGTAAGGAGAAATTAGTTCCGACTCGTTATCCCTAGCAAGCGCATATTGGTTAGATAAGTCATTTCGGCGATTTTGGTTCATCTCTCTCTTAGCAGCCTTAAATTTAGCTTTAGCTTCTTTCCTTTCTGCATTTGCTTTTTTGAAAGAGCTGCTAATTTTTCTAAACAAAGCGCCAAGCCCTTTAACAATTGCTCTTCCTGCTATTAAAGCTACGGCAACGCCACCAACGGCGAAACCACTAGTTATTGTGAAACTTGCAGCCATAGCTGTTTGAACAATACCATAAACTCCAAGACCAAAGCCAGCAACCAAGCCAAGAGCTAAAGCAGCAGCTAGCATACCAAAAACAACTCTTGAAACAACCTTTCCGTTCTTTTTGTTTTTCTCTTTTCTTATTTCTTTAAGCTTGTCTTTTGATTCTTGATAAGAATCTCTACCCTGCTCAAGTTTCTCTTGCATAATGTTATCATAGTCGGCCTTAACATTGTTTACAGCATTAAGAGAAGGAATCTTATTCCCCGACCTTTCAGCATTTGCTAAAACTTTAGAGTAGTTTGCGATTTTTGCAAGTTCTTCCCTTTTTATTCCCCCAAGACCAACAAGGTTAGAGTTTTCAAAAATAATATCATTTATAACTCTTAAATTGCCTGAATCTATCTTAGAATCAATATCGGGATGCTGAGTTTTAACCCTGCGATAAGCCTCTCCGCCCTTTCCTAAAAGCTCACGGACAGCCTTAACATAATTATACAAACGACCATACTCGCCAGCATTATCTAGAAGTGGGATTTGTGGCCTGCTTGTTGATGCACCTGCACCTGCGGTTTCTTCTGGCATTTTTATCTCCTCCTATGTTAGATTTCAACTAGCTTGTCTTTTTATGGTTAGATTATAACACGCTAATTTGCATTTTACAATACTTTTTTTAAAAAAAGTTCGTTTGTAAAACATAGCATAGCCCATTTATACGCAATCTTTACATGAAAAAAGAAGAGGTTTTACCCCTTCTTTTATACATTTTTGCGTTTTATGACAAACCTATAATTTGCTCCATCTTTCTAAACAGTTTTTCTTTACTAACTAGCGAAGTTATTAAAGTTATATGGCTGTTTGGATTTGGTTTAAACTTTGTTTGCCCCCTCTTTTTATCAAAAGTGGTGTTTATAACCATGTCTACCTTTTCTCTTGTAAACAAATCAGTGTCTAGTATTGTGAAAAGGGCGCAAGTATCATGCACAGCATACTGACCTGGTTTTAAAATCGTGTCAATATAGCCATCGCAAAGATCGTATATAAACTGCCCAACCCTTCCAGCATCTCTAAATCTCTCTCTTTGAGCTTGCTCAAAATAAGCCCCTGTTCCAAGTTCTTTAGTGGTTATAGTTATTGGCACTTTGTGCTTAATAACAATATCTACAGCATCTGGGTCGCAATAGGCATTAAAACTAGAATACGGCGTTATACTTCCCTTACCATCAATAGAGCCAACCATCATAACAATTCGCTCTAGCTTATCTGCAACAAATGGATATTTGGTTAATAATTTTGCGGTGTTTGTAACTGGGCCAACGCTAACTAGCGTTATCTCGCCAGGATATTTTAAAATAGTATCTCGCATTGCCTCTAGGGCCCCGTAACCCCTGCGGTTTAATGGCTTTTTAGATACATTTTTTGCAATAACAGTGTTTCCAAGCCCCTTTTTACCATGAACCTCCTCCGCATTTTGCATAGGAGTGTTTAGCGCTTTTTCAGAGCCATAGTAAATAGGATAGTCTTTTTTAGCCCAAAGCTCGGTAACATAACAAGTGTTTTTAGTTGCCTGCTTTAAATTTACATTACCAAAAGTTGTTGTTATAAGTTTTAAATCAATCTCTGGCTCATAAAAACTCATAATTAGAGCCATGGCATCATCAACGCCAACATCTAGATCAAAAATAATTTTTTTCTTTTTCATAAACCCTCTCTTTTTTTACAGATTATTAGTTTTGCTTTTGTTTAACTAAATCGCTCGCCACATCTTCTTTTTCTTGCCTGCCATCACTTTCATTGCTCTCTACTGGCACTTCCTTAAAACTAGTTTCAATAACTTTTGCCTCGTTTTTATCTTTAAGTTCCGACTTTTTTAAAACCTTATTCATGGCATATTCGTTCTTATCATACTTATAAAAGTCTATAATAGTGTTGTCGTAAATTTCTTGAGCTTTCTGCATCATTATAACACAGTTCTCATTAGCAGGCAAATTATTATCAGGGTATATAGGCTCACAAATTTTTATAGTAACAGCCTTTTTCTTTCTAAACATAGTTTTTCTAAACAAAATTATCATTGGTATTACAGGCACATTGTTTTTACTAGCGTAATAGAAAGCCCCTTTCTTTAGTGGTCTAGACTGCTCATACCTAAGCCAAAGAGCCTGCTCTGGATAAAAATGAACAAATCCCCCCTTGTTTAGTATTTTTCTAACATATTCATCAAACTCTTTATTCTGGCTAAATGATGACGCTAATGGTATAAATCCCCCAGCCTTTAGAGTTGCACCAAAAAAGCCCTTTTTAAAGTTATGGGGAGCACCCGTAATATAAACATTTTTCTTATGCGATAGCGCCTGAATGTTCCACAAACAATCTAGATAGTGCACATGGTTGCTAATTGTGATACCTCTTTTTATTCCCTTTAAATTCTTTCTGCCCAAAATCTTAATGTGAAAACCAAAATAGTCTACAATTGGACCTACTAACTTTAAAACTCCTTTAACCATCCACCTATAAGCACTAGAAAAAACACCTTTTTTCTTTATATCGTCATACTTATAAATAGGCTTTTGGTTATTCACATTCATAGGCGTGGTATAAGTGTCATACATCTCTTTGCTTGCAAGCTCGTATAGGAAGTTTGTGTAGTCACTTTTAGAAACAAACACTTCTTTTCTTTGCGACTCTGCATATATAAGCTTCGCAGTTTCTTCTCCACCATTGTTAAACTTGTCTATCTTTTTGGTGTTTTCCTTATAAACCAAAAGATCTAGCGGATTATCTATCCACGCTTCTACTTGCTTTCTAATTTTCTTAACATTATATATGGCTTTACCAACGCCATACTCGTTTACAAAGAGTTTAGTTGTTTCCTTTTCTATTGGATGAGCATAATAGTCTACAATAATTGGCGTGTGCATAAACACAGAGTCTAAAATAGCATTGGGCCCTGCTTTTGTTATAAATAAGTCAGCAGCACAATAATATTCATAAATGTTGGTTTTAAAGCCAAGCGGCATAAGCGTTATATTGCTCTTTATTTTACCACTTGTTACCAGAGCTTCGTAGTATTTAAGTAGTTTTTCATTTTTGCCCGCAAGCATCATAATAGTTATATCTTTGTCTGTTTTTAAAAGCTCATTTGTAACTTTTCTGCTTTTAGCGCAGGCGTATGCCCCATCTGCCACTATAACGCAAAATTTGTTTTGGGGTATGTTAAGCTTTTCTCTATATTCTTCTTTGCTTAAATTTGCATTTAATATCTCATCGCGTGCATTAAAGTAAACTTGCTTAACAAGCGCTGGGTTAAACTTTTTTTTGCCTATGGCATCATATAGCGCCTTCTCATTATTAACAATAAACAAGTGCTCCCTATTATCCCACCACTCATGGATGTTGTTGTCTGGATTGTAGGTTACAACTTTAACATTCTTATTTATCTTCTTCTTGTATTCAAGCGCAGCAAAAGTCATGTAGTAGTGCGTGCTAACAATAATATCTGGGTTGCGCTTTTTAAACGCTTCTAGCGTGTGGTTTACATACTTTCTAAAAACTGTTCTATGCACAAGCCTCATAAATCTAGGCCCGCCCATAAATTTTAAAAAACCAAATATAAAATTACCATAACCTTTGATTTTGTTTGTATTTTTAGTTTGTTTAATTATAAAGTTGTTCCATTTTTTTAAAGCAGGGTCGTTATCTTCCTGCATAATATAACTATCTATAACTTCAAACTGGTCGCCATAAAGCCTTTTAAAGTTGTCGGAAATAGACTTGATTGAGGTTATATGGCCATAACCAGATTCCATATAAGTCATAAGTACTCTTTGTTTGTGCATAGGTTTCTCCATTTATGTTTTAACTTTAGTTTTCATCTAAAATCAACTTTTATTGCATGTATAGGTGAATTTTATAATAAAAGATTAGTCTTGTTTAATAATTAGATATTATTTTATAACTATTTAAACGGCACGCGAAACGCGAAAATTGTTTAAAAACTTATTGTTTTAATCATAATAGTATTATGAAAAGGATAAGCGCAAAACAAGCTTTAGAGCAAGCATACTACAACCTGTATCACAGCCCCATTAAGAAAATAGATAAAAATTTAGACTCTCTTTTAAAAGCCAAAAAATTTGCAACAAAATCTAAAAGCCGCTTAAAAAATGCAAAAACAAGTAAAAAAACAAGCAAAAATATTTAAAAAGTGTCTTTAGAACTTTTTAATATTGACAATGTGTTTTTTAGGTTTTATACTTTTTTTAATGGAAAAGAAAATTGAAGATATTGTTAACGAAATATTTAATGAAGCACAAAACGGCGTTATTTATATTGAAGATATTGTTGAGCCTTCAAAACCATGGAAGTTTTACATAAAGTTCTTTACTAAAATTGAAGGAAACTCAAATAATGCGGCGTTAGATTACCCTGTTATCGAAATCCCTTCTTGGGGACAATTTTTAAAACAACTTGAAAGTTATTTAAAATTAGCCGTTCCTTTCTATATCCTTGAAAAGGCATATTTTGGCTTAAGTGATGAATCATATGTTAAAAAGCTAATATGCGACCTTTTGTCTAGCGGCAGGGCTGTAGATTTTAATAACATATATAGCTACATTGAAACTAGAAAACAACAACTTATAAACAAGGTAGACGAAGGGGAAATTTATCTTGGCAAATACCAAGATTATGAAATCACAAGTAAAATTGTAAAAAATGTATCAAATTTGGAGGGACCATACAGATTTTGCCCCAAATTTACAAGTCCTAACGATGAAAGCTTTGTTTTGCCAAGGGTAACTTTTGGAATTGCAAATGATGCGGTGTATGTTTATGCTTTGCAGGCAAAAAAAGAAAAACAAATAAACAGCGCAGCAAAAACTCTTGACAGGCATTTTAGAAAGGTTAATAAAGGTGTTAGTGAAGATAGTTTTTTGCACAATGTTTCTCCAAACGCGCTAATTTCTTTCACTTTGTTTAATAGCTATATAAGAAGCATAGGAAAAACGCACATTGTGTCGCCAATCTTTATGCCAATTAGATTCAACGCTAGAAGCCTAGCTGATGACAACCGAAAAACAAAAATCTCAAGAGAAGAACTAACTGAAATTCAATATCGTGACCAATATAACATTACAAATAAACTAGCATATATGCTGTATAGATATGCCTTTCACTTCCCTTCTTCGAATGCCGTATATGATGATAACACCCAAACTGTTTATTTAAATCTTGGCGAAAATCAACCAAATAATGAAGATAATATTATCTACAAAATAAACAACACGGCATTAAAAGCTCTTTCTTCTTCAAATGAAGAGGTTAAATAACTAATCTGCAAAAATCTTGTATTTTTATTATACATTTAACATAATAAATTGACATTGCGAATATTATATTGTATACTTTACCTAACAAATTTTAAAGGAGGAAGAAATGAAAACAGCAGCTAAAGTTTTTATCATCATTGGCATGATTATTGGCTTTTGGATGATACTTCCCATCATCTTTGGTGCTTTATCTTTGGGCAAGATAAACACAGCAACCCAAAAATCTGAACTTGTAGGTCTTGGCATTTGCACATTGATATTTTGTAGCGTTCTTGGCGGAATCTTCATGCTTTGCATCCCTGAAGAGCAGCTAAACCAAGGTGGCGCCGTTGCCCCAGCACCAGCTCAAGCAACCGCCGCAGGCTCTAGCACAAATGCTAAACCAGAAGCTAAAAAGTCTACAGGAGAAGTTGCAGACAGCTTGAAGAAACTTAAAGAGTTAAAAGACGCTGGAACTATAACCGATGAAGAGTATGATAAAATGAAGAAAGACCTTCTTAGCAAAATGTAAAAACCTGTCTCTTATACACATCTGACGCTGCCGACGATCTTACGCG
>USTP01000002.1 GCA_900557695.1 uncultured Thermoanaerobacterales bacterium
ACTCTAATGTGATATATTTATATAAATAAAAATATAATTTAAGCGAATTATGGCGAGTTTTACTACAATTTTAATAAAAAACTTTGGCTACAATAATACTAACTTTAATCGCATGACTGCCTAAACAAAGGGGATAAATGTATGGGGAATTTAATGGTGTCGGTTTCTAGTGTGTTTGGTTCGGGGGTGGATTCTTTAGGAAACCCTGTAAACTACTCTTTTCTTAGTAAGATAGCAGATTTTTTTCTTAGTTTATTGCCCGCCGCCATTTTAGACGGTATTATGTGGCTTATATATCTTATCATGCGATTTATTCTAAACATTGTAGACTTCATGCAATATTTCGTTAAAAAGTTGGTTGGTTTAGATTACTGGGGAACAGAAAGAGTTTCGGCAGACACCCTTGGGGAATCTGATATTATTTTTAGGTTTTTGTATAACGACCAGGTTCAAAGAGTGTTTAGAATTATGCTTGGCGTGTTTGTTGTGCTTTTGATAATTTTTGCAATTGTTGCAATAGTTAAGAGTGAATATAACTATGCCTCTAGTGAAGATGGAAAGGGTAGTAACGACAAAAAGGGCATAATGGCTCGTTCGCTTAAAGCAATTGTGCTGGTTATTTTAATGCCAATTATGATTGTTATGGGCATTTTAGCGTCTAACGCAATTTTAACAAGCCTTGTTAATGCTTTTAACATAAACAACAAGCTAACTATGGGTAGCCAAATTTTTACTGCCTCGGCATATGATGCAAACAAATATCGTGTTTATGCGAGCTACAACATAAGGCTTCCTGCAACAAATAATGTTGCTGTAACTATAGGTGGAACAACAAAGTATATATCTTCAGCTGTAACAACTATTGAGCCTATGCACTACAATAGTGCAAATCATTTTTATGGCTTTATGTTCCAATATAACGGGGCTGAGTATCTGTATTATGTTAATAAAGACGAGCTTGAAAGTGATTATGAATTTTATGTTAAATATTTTGAACAAATTGGGGCGCCTCTTGTAATGGCTGGAAACTTAGGTTGCCCTTCGCTTAGTGGAAAACCTTATGCACTTGATGTTAGCCTTCATGCTCAAGAGGAGTCTACTAGGCTAGTGCAAGCCGCATATAGAACATGGTATTATAACGAGCTTTTAACAAGGGATACATTAACCTTTGATAAAACTGTTACGGGAGTGAAGGAGCAATTCACATCTGCAAGCGGAAATGTTTACGCAGATGCATATGTTTACACAAACAATGCGCTTTGGGGCTCGTATCATGACGGTGGAACAAATGGTTTAGTTGCCCTTCCAAGTGAATACTATGTTATGGCAGATGTTATAGACTTCATGATAAATGATGTTGTGGAAATGTCGATTGTTAATATCAACAACCCTCTTATAAACTGGTATTACAATGGTGAGGGAGGGTATATTAACAACCGTTATGTTGCATCTGATTTCTATGGTTCTTCAAAATCGTTCATGGTTAACTATAGAGATAGTGGTTATACTGTTTATCAACCAAACTTAAATGCAAGCAAAGAAGAAGAGGGCGCTATATTTATAATGGCGTACTACAGCTCGAGAGATAATCAATATATTCCTGTTGTAAATAACAGAGCTTATATTGATGATTATGGTGATTCTCACACATTCTCTAGCAACTATTTAGACCCAAGCTATGAGGGTCTTATTGTGGCAAGAGGTGTTTTAACAACAGTATTTAGCAATCGTGATGGCACCCCAACTCAAATTACAACGGGTTATAACTCAGATGCTAGTGGCAACGCCGTTGCACTAGATGAGCCATACTATGTTCAAGCTACTGTAGAAAGTTCTGCAACTTGGGCAGATAAAACTGTAGATTTCTCTGTTGGTTTCAACTCAAGTTTTACAGGCCTTAATGGAAACGCTTTAGTGGCTCAGCCTGCTGGGGGAGTTAACAATATAAATAGTTATTCGCTAAAGCAAATAGCACAATCTTTGCCAACTTCGCTAAACTTTATAGCTTTAAATGAAAGTGGGAATGCTACTCGGCAAGAGCTAACGGGATTGTCGTGGACCTTGGGTAGCAAAAGTGACGGTAGCAATAGCGTTAGTATTGATTTTGATGGGTCGGGCTCAAAAACCTATTATATGTTTATTTCTAACCAAAATGTGAGTGTTCATATCGACAATAGGCAGTTTGGCGGATCTGCTGATGGTGCTTTATCAATTAGAAGTGTTCCTTTAATATGTTTTGTGAACATTGATAGCAGTGGAACTTCTGGCAATATCTATTTTGCATATTCTCAATATAATAGCAATAACCTAGGATGGATAACAGCTAGCAGTGGTGTGAATATTGTTGGTGATGGCTTGTATAGTAGTTATAACATAGCAACAGGTGGGGGAACATCTAGTTCTAATGGCTTAATTGCAAGGCTACTTGCTGTGACAACTGCTGGAAATGCAAACTTAAGTGCGCCTATTGGTGGAGGCTCGTTAACTGGCACAGGTTATGAACATTCTCCATCGGCGGCTACAAGCACTGTTGCTTTCATAAGTTCAGGTTCGCTTGGTTTTTCAGCAGAGAAAACTTCGCTTGATCAAGAAGACGGAAACATTTTTAATCTAAATAGAAATTCTTATGGTTTGTTATCTAAGTCGGCAAATGTAAACGTTTCTGTTGACGGAACCAGTAGTGCTCAAGAAATTGGTTTCCAATTTACAAGGCTTGGAGTTTCGGTTAATCAAATTCTTCCAACACTGGATGGCTCTATACTTTCAACTTCAAACATAACTGCCAATGGCTCAAGGTTAACAATATCAAACCCATCATTTAGAGAAATAACAAGTGAAAGAATTGAATATTCAAATGGTAATGTTACATACTTTTTCGCGCTGTACACTGGCGAGAATATGTATAGATACTCTTATGGTGGTTCTTCATATCCTATAATCGTTAGAGTTTCATTTAATGCTAGCGATAATTCTTTATCTGTTCTAGCAATGGACTTGTTCCACCTTTATTTAAGGGATGGTGCTAGCGGGGGCTCTCCAATTTCTGCTGGAAGCAAAGCACTAAACGTATCTATATATGATATGGAATATGTTGGTGCTGGAAGCGGATATACCACTTATAGGTATGCTTATAGCTCTGGGCAATATTTATATTTCAATTTTGTGGAAACTGTTAGTGGTAATGGAATATATGATATAAATGAGTATGGTGGACCAAACGATCCATACGAAATGTATAAGTTAACTATAAACACATACAACTTGTTTGCATTTAGGGTTGATGGAACTGGTGGTTCAACCACATATTATCAATATAATCCTAACACTGATACTACAAGCAATTCACTTACAGTTATATCTACGCAATCATATTATGTTAGACCTTCTAATATTTCGTTTGGTAGGGCTACAAGCACAGATGCAGAGGGAAATAGCATTTATATAGGAACTATATATAGAGAGGATGCAAGCTCTGCAACGGGCGAGGGCTCAATTATTGCAACTGTTTATTACTCTGCCTCTTCTAGTGCAGATATTCCGAGCAATAACAAAGAAAATGCTGTAACAAATGCTTATATGTTTGTTTTAAATGAGGGTACATTTAGTAGAATACCAAACTACTCTAGCAGAGAAGACGCTTTAGACATTTTAACCGAACTTGAGCCAAACATTAGATTCGTTAGAGAATATGTTACACTTGGCGTTTGGCACTTTGACTTTAGCCTTAACATATTAAACTTGTTTGGAGAGGGCCCTACATGGAGATTTGAACTTGGATTTTTCCAGGGGGCTGGAGATAAAGAAACTGAAACTTTAGCTTTCACAATTGAGAATGGTAGGCTATTTTTAGACTACAACTTTAATAATGTTGCTGGGCTAGATGTTAACACTTTCTTTGTTCCAGGGCGAATCAATATTTTGATACTAGTATTTGCAACCATACTTGTGCTAGTTGTTATGGGGCAGGCAGTTTGGGGCTTAGTTGCTCGTATTTACGACATTACTATTTACTTCCTTGTTATGCCAGGCATTGTTTCGGCTATGCCTCTTGATAATGGTAAGATGTATTCTAACTGGCAGTCGAACCTTGTAAAGAAAGTTTTAGGTGCCTATGGCGTTATGATAGGCTTAAACTTCTTCTTTATTCTTATTCCTGCAATACGCGATGCGTCACAACTATTTACCGACTACGACCTTCAAACAAACATTAGTCAAGGTAGCTGGCTTGCAGGGCTTAGTGCAGATGCTGTAAATAGTCTTGTTTATATTCTATTCTTGCTGGTTGCGTTTACTCTAATTAAAACGCTACCTAAAACAATTGCAGACATGATTGGTGCTGAAGATGCTTATAGCAAGGGTGCAGATGTTAAGGAAAAAGTTAAGTCTACAGTTAATGAGGTTGGTAAACATGTTTCTGGGCAAGCCGCCATGGAAACTGTAGACAGCTTATTGGGAAAAAAAGATAAAGACGGAAGACGACACGGAGGATTCTTAAAGAATTTTGTCCCTGGGTCGGCTATTTATGACAAATGGAAGAATGACCATCCAAAAGGTAAAAAGAGCGACAGGGCGGATGCTGGTATGGAATCTGGTGGTAGTAGAACGCCATCGCCAGCAGCTCCAACGCCAGAGGCGCCTGCATCTGTTCCTAGAACGCAGGAACCACAAGGAGCTACAACTTCTAGTTCTGCAACTGAAACGCAAACAAGAGCTCATCAGTTACAGGGAACAGAAACTGGAGCTACTGTAGAAACTGCCGAAGCAAATGCTGGTGCTGAAAACTTTGTAGAAGATCAAGGGTTTGATGCTCAAATTAGCGAAGCTGCTAGTGATGCTGTTTCAGAAGAGTTGCCTAAGCTTACTAAAAACGAGGCTAAACTACAAGGGCTTATGGCTGAAAGAGCCGACCTTCTTGAAGCTCAACAAAGTGGCGAGGTAGACTTTGGAATTCGTGGAAGAAATGCTCAAAAAGCCTTTGATGAATTTAACGAAGGCAAGGCAGAGGCAGATAAGATATTCGATGAAAACAATGCTGAAACATTGTCTGCTGCATACGCTCAATATATGAAAAATCATGATGTAGACCTTAACAACATGAGTGGGCGTGATAAAGGCTTTAGAAGGATGAGAAATGAAGCCCTTCAAGAGTATAGAGAAACTCTAGTTCAAAATGCTTGGAACTCTAAGCATGCTGATATGCAGATAGACAAACAGGCCGAGGCTGTTAGAGAAGAGGCTCTTAAGAGAGAACGCGATGCAGATAAGGAGAGAAGAAGAATTCTTGGGGCTAAACAAGAGGCTGGAACTATTACAAATGAAGAAAGAACAGAGCTTGCTAACTTAAGTAAGAAGACATACACTAATGAAGTTAAAAAGCAAAATGATAAGCTCATTAAACAGGCTAGAAACGACTTTGATAAAGAACAAGGCCTAAGGATGAAAGAAGCTAAGTTTAACTTCAAGAATAGTGAACTTGATAATAAGATTGCCGAGCTTGAAACTAGAGTTGCTTTAGAGCAAAATGGTCTTGGTAAACCACTTAAAGGTAGATGGGGCAAGATAACTTCTGAAGAAATTGGTAGACATGAGGCTGAGCAGGCTGAAGCTAGAAAAGCATATGAGGATGCTCTTAAGCTTAGCGAGCAGGAAGCAACATTAGATGATGTTAACAACCTTGATATGGCTAAGCGCCGTGAGATGGTTGAAAAGTTTAACAAGTCTAGAAAGAGAGGCGAAAAGACATTTGCTAATCTAGACACTGCCGAGCAGAACGCTGCATTGCAGGATGCTATTAACGCCGAGCGTAAGGAAGCTGTTAAAGCGGCAAGAGCTTCGCTAGAAAAGGCTAATGCTGTTGTAATGAAAGATAGCGAGATCTACAATGGCACACCTCATGGCAAGAGATTAAGAAAACTTAACGAACTTAACGCTAATCTTGATAGATTAACTGGTAGTGAAGTGTTGTCTGCTGAGGATGTTCGTTCTAAACGACAAGCTAGAGACCTTTCTGCTAAGGCAGATAAGAGTAAAGCCGCAAGAGAGTCGAACGAAAAGCTTGAAAAAGCAAACAGACAAGTTTCTAAGAGGATTTCTGATTCTAGAGCAAAAATTGAAAACCTTGAGAAAGAACTTAATGCTGCTATGGCAAATCGTACGAATATTGGCAGAGGCCCTGGTAGTGAAGAAGCTCAAAAACGAGTTAAAGAGCTTGAAACTAGGCTTAAGAGCGAGGTTCAAACCTACAACGAAAGTGTTGCCGAAAGGAATAAGAACCAGAAACAGATTGATAAGAACAACGATGCTATAAATGATTATTCTGCTACAGCAAACAGAATTGAGGCTAAAGGCGAGAGGAATATTAGAAAACAACTTGTTAAAGAGCGTGAAAAACTGCAAAAACAATTTGAAACATACGGCGAAAATATGTCGCCAGAACAGCAACAAAAACTTATCTCTGCTATTGCTAAGAAAGATGCTAAGCTTCAAGAGATTGATGCTAATGCAGGTAGAAGAGGTGCTACTAGATATAAGAAGGCTAAAACTGAAGCTACTAGCGAGATGAGTTTTGGAACTCTAATGTCAGAACAAAGAGCTAAGAGTGCTGAAAGGGCCGACATTTCAAGGCAAGCCGAAGAAGCTTTGCGTAAGGGCTTGAATGCAACTTCGCTTCAAAAAACAAGGCTAAAAAGAGAAGCAAGTAGGCAAGCTTATGAACAAGAGCACACTAAGCTTAGCACTAGATATGATGCGTCTAAGGTTGCGCTTTCAAGGGCAGAGTCTGAACTACAACGCAAGCGTGCCGAACTTGAGCAACATCTACTAAATCCTACTGGCGATAAGAAGGCAGATAGCGAGAGAACAAAAGCTCTAAAAGGAGATATTGATAGAGCTCAAGAAGAAGTAGATAGAAGAAGAAAGGAATCAAGAGCTGCTGAAAAAGCCATGAACAAAGCAGAGTATACATACAACAGAAGCGTTGGAATTAGCTTCCTTAACAAAGAAAACAAGCTTAAATATAAGCGTAAACAAGCTTTGCAGGCTCAAAAAGACAAACTAAGCAAACACCTTCAAGCAAACGCAGATGTTATGAGCATGGAAGATCAGGCCACTGTTGCAAGCCAGATTAGTGGTATTGATTCAGCAATTAACGAACTTAACTTGAATGCTCCTAGATATAAGAAAGTATCTAAGAAATCTGTTGTTAAGAAAAACTTAACTACTATGACAGCTTATGGCTACTCTAAAGCCGAATCTAGGGCGCAAAGAGAGGCAACAAGAGCAGGTAGAGCAGAAGCTAAAGAGGCTACAAGAAGCACTAGGGATGCAATTAGCGCTGTTAAAGACGAAGCAAAGAGCAGGGTTAAGGCAGCTAAGAAGGTTAAGATTGGTGATAGGCTTAAAACAGCAGAGAAAGTTGGGGCTAGATCTAGTGAGATTGATAGAAGAGCTGGAGAAAGTGCAGTTAGAGCTAGCGAGGCTGTTGAAACAAGGAAATCTCATATTAGGGTTGGCTCTGAAAGAATTCAAAAGGTTGTAGATGGTAAACAAGCAACACAACTTAGAATGGCCTTAACTAGAAATGGCGAAGCTGCGATGGTTAGAGATATACTCAAGAAACATGCAGACAAGAATGCAGCGTTCACCAGAGAAAAGACCGAGGCTCACATTAAGCGACTAGAAAAGAAACTTCAAAGTGGCATGGCATCTAAGAGAGAGCAAGTAAGGCTTGAGCAACTTAGAACTGCTTTAGCGCAGTATGACAAGCAGAAAGCAGGCAAGATAACCGAAGTTCTTGGAAAGAATGTTAAGGTTAAGGGCGGAACAGTTAAAACTGATGGACCAGTTGTGGCTTCTGGTAATGTTACAGCAACTGGAAGAACAACTGCTACTGGTGCATCTTCTACTCGTGAGGCTGGTGTTGCAAAAGCTCTTGACGATAAGGCTGCAGCTGCAATACGCAGTGGCTACCTAAAAGCATTTAACAACCTAATTAGGCAAGATAAGGCTCACGGTGGTAGACCAGTTAAATCGGCTGCTAAGGCTTATGAAGCTTCGCGAAGATATCAACAAGTTCTTGCTAAGGCTAAGAGCGATATTGAAACAAGGCTTAAAGAGGGTAAGATTAAAGTGCCTCTTGCAAATGAACAGTTGAAGAAGATAGAAACTCAAATTAGTGAACTTAAGAAACTTAATAGTAGTCTTGAAAGCAATGCTAAGAAGATGAAAAAGCAAGTTTCTGAACTGATGAGAGATAAACGAAATAACAAGTATCAAAAATTCGTTACTCCAATAAATGACACTAGAAATCCAGACCCTGGTGGCAAATAATTAGTTTTCCCCGCATTTTGCGGGGAAAACCCGTGGGCACTTTTGGGGCACGACCCAAAAGGCTTAATATATAAAAAAATAAACAATTTATAACTTACAAGGAGAGAGATTAAATGGCAAGACTTATTCCTAGAAGAACGAAAGTTACAACCCAGTTTTTCAAAGGGCTAACGCTGGTAGATGGCGTGATAATACTAGGTTTTATGGTGGTTTTAGCACTAGTTTTACTTAGTGACTTTGCTTTAAAAACAAGGCTAATACTTTCGGCAACAATTATTATGCTTGCGGTTGTTATGTTCTTAAACATTGCCCCAGAAACAAGGACTTATCATGCCCTTGGGAGTTTGTTTGGGTTCCTATTTGGTGTTAAAAAGTTCACGAAGCAAAAGCATGCAACCCGAAAGAGCGTTAATGCACTAATGCCTTATGTGGGAATTTTGGAGCAAAACTATGACGAAAAAACTAAGGTTGGTATTATAGACTATAAGGAATATTTTGGCGTTGCAATAGAGATTAAATCTATTGAATTTTACATGTTGTCGCTAGCTAGGCAGGATGCTTATATTGCGGCTTTAGACAATGCAATAAAATCTCTCTCAACAGAGCAAACAGCGGCCATTTTTAAGTTTTCTAGGCCAATGGTGCTTGATAGATATATTGATAAAGAGTGTCGTAAGAAAGACGAGATTTTGCAAAATATTGCAAACGGCGTTACCAAAGAAGAAGAGGCTATTCCTCGTATTGAAATAGTTGAATCTCGTATAAACTCGCTAGATGCAATGAATGTTGATAAAGAGTTCCCTATAATGAAAGACCATATGTATTTGGTGGTATTTGCTAAATCTGTTAGGCCTTTGCTTTCTAGTATTAACTTTATTGCGAACACAATTGAGGGTAACACAAACAATGTTATGACTTGTAAAGTTCTAGACCGTAAACAAACAGCTGTATTTTTAAAGAACTACTATACTTCTAGTTTTGATGAGCGTGAAGTTGAAAATATAGACCCTAAAGACCTTTTAGATTGGATTATGCCTGAAAGAATTCAGTTTGCAGCTCTTAAACATTATGTTAACGATAAACCTTACACAACCTACACGATTGCCGAATATCCAATAAGAGTTCCAAATGCTTGGGGTAGAAACTTTTTCTCGGTTCCTGGAACTAGAATTGCTGTTAAATTTAAAGCGGTTCCTCAGGCAGAGGCTGAAAAAAGGCTTGATAGGTCTATCATGGAAATGGAAATTCAAGCATCTAAGAGGGGTAGGGCATCTACTGAGCTAGAAAAGAATGTTCACCTTGAAACATTAAGAGAACTTCTTGCGTCTATTAAAACTGGTAATGAGGTTTTGTTTGATACAAATATTTATATTCAAGCTGAAGACGAGCAAAGAAAACTGCTTAGAACTCAGCTAATGCGTGCTGGTTTTAAATATAACGAAATGTTTGGTAAACAGCGTGATAGTTTTATAAATGGTAATATTTCACAGCGTAATAGTAACAAAAAGTATGAGCGTGGTATTAACTCAAGCTCACTTGCTGCAATGTTCCCATTTGTTAGTGATGCCGTTCAAGATGAAGAGGGTATTTACCTTGGTATGAACAACGAACCTGTATTTTTGGATTTCTTTAAGCGTGATAAAGAAAGAATTAACTCAAACATGGTAGTTCTAGGTAAGTCTGGTTCGGGTAAGAGCTTTGCAACAAAGGCGATTCTTGCCAACCTAGCTTCAGATAACACTAAAATATTTATTCTAGACCCAGAGCGTGAGTACGACATTCTAGCTCACAACCTAAAAGGTAAAGTGGTGGATGTTGGTTCGGCGAAAGAGGGAAGAATTAACCCACTCCAAGTTATAACCGCTCTTGATGACGAAAATGAAGAAGGGCAAAACGTTTCGCTTTCTACCCACCTTCAATTCCTTGAGTCTTTCTTTAAAATGATTCTAGATGGTATCACAAACGATGCTCTAGAGGTTTTAAACGAGTCTATAAAAGAGCTATATGATAGCTTTAACATAAATGTTAATACAAAGATAGACGAACTTGAACCTAATCAATTTCCTATTATGCAAGACTTGTTTAACTATGTTTCTAAACAATATGATGAAGCTAAAGATGAGTATCAAAGAAACAACTTAAAAATTATAAAAACCTATTTAAATAAGTTTGCCGAGGGTGGTAGAAACAGCATGCTTTGGAACGGCTTCTCAACTATAACCGCCGAAGAGAACATGATTGTGTTTAACTTCCAAACCTTGCTTGCAAATAGTAACAACGACCTAGCAAACGCACAGATGATGCTTATCATGCGTTGGCTTAACAATGAAATTATTAAAAATAAAGACTATAATGCTAAGTTTAACACAAAGCGTAGAGTTATAGTAGTTATTGACGAGGCCCACACCTTCATTGACCCTAAAAAAGATGTTGCGCTAGACTTTATGTTTAACCTAGCCAAGCGTATTCGTAAGTATGAGGGTATGCAAATAGTTATTACTCAAAACCTTAAAGACTTCACTGGTACCCCAGATATCGCTCGTAAAAGTACTGCAATTATTAACGCCAGCCAATACTCACTAATATTTAGCTTGGCACCTCATGATATTAACGACCTTGTTGCTCTTTATGAAAAAGCGGGTCAAATTAACGAAAAAGAGCAGGACACAATTGTTACTAACCCACGTGGTAAAGCTTTCTTAATGACTGGTCCATACTCTAGAACAAATATCGATATTATTGTTAATGATAGAGTGCGTGATATATTCGAAAAATTGCGCGTTGATGAAACAAATCAACAAAACTAATCAGCAAAATAATATAACAAAGGAATAGTAATGAACTTCACAAGCATAGCATTAAAATTTAATAATGTGCTATCGGGTGGTATTTTAAGCCACTCATCTTTGCTTGGTGCCGATGGAGATGTTGTTAACACAATTGAGGCGTCTGGATTAACATCTGCCATCTTTGAAGTGATATTAAACTGGCTTATAAATTTAGTTTTAAAAGTAATCTATTTGGTTTGTGCATTTGTTTTAAACTTAATTGAATTTTTCCAGTTTACTATATCTTCTATTCTTGGTATTTCAGTTAGCATAGACGATTATGCTGTGCTTGATACTAAAAACCCTTTAATAAAACTGCTAACAAGTGATGCATTTTTAGATACTTTCAAAATTATATTTGGCGTTGCTATTGTTTTAATAATTGTGTTTACAATTTTTGCAATAGTTAAATCTGAATACGCAATAGCAACAGGGGGCGACCCTGAGGCTAACACAAAGGGAAGAATCTTTAATAGAACACTAAGGTCTTTCTTTACTCTTGGTATGTTTCCGCTAATTTTACTTGCCTCGATTATCTTAGTTAATGCAATACTTGCGGGCTTTAACGACATACTGCGTGGTGGGGAAAACACAACGCTTGCTGGGCAAATATTTATCTCTAGCGCCTACAATGCTAATAACTACCGTAGATATGCAGACGATGATGTTAGGGTGCCTATAATTATAAACTTTGACGATCCTATATATCTAGGGCAGGGCAGTGCTTATTCAACAGAAGAACTTGCCGCCATTTATAAAAATTTTCAACCAACAGGTAAAGAACTTTATAATAATTTTGCGGATTATAATTTTGATAGTTTTTCGTCTTCTGTTATTTATAGGAATAACAGGCTTTATAACGAGCAATCGTACTCTGGTTTTGAAAAGTTTGTTTGCACTAGAGAACAATATTATGTTATGGCAGATTTTATAGATTATGCTATAAAAAACAACCTAAAGTATTATGTTAAAAGTGTTAAAGACCCAGATATAAACTGGAAATATGTTTCAGATTCTGTTTACAATAAAGATGAGGGAACTTTAACTATAACCTACAAAGATGCCTCTAACCTTAATGATGGCACTTCTTATACTGTTGTTTATGCACCTACATCAGAAGAAATTTCAACCCCTATTTCAGACGCTATTAAAACTATAACTGCTCTGCTTGCAATTGGGGATTTTTCTGAGAACACCTTTAATATATTGTCTAGGCTTGAAGACAGTATAAATGTTGTAGAATGGGAAACAGATAAAGTATTATTGAGATTTTCAGACGATTTTAGAGCTGCTCTTAATAGGTCTAGTTCTACAAGCACAACTCTTAAAAATGCTATGAGCGTTACTGATAAGCTGCTGCTATACGAAAGAGCAAGATATGAGTATAATAACTCTCTTGATTGTTCAATTTCAGACCTTGCGAGTGGCGTTGAACTTCCTTTAAAGAAACTAGAAAAAATCGTTTATCAGGCTAGTTCTGCTAGCTACATAGTAACAGAAACCTACTATGTTGTAGAGATAAATGGAACCTATTATCAAGTTGAAGAAAACAAAGAACTAAAGGATAGCGAAGGGAACTTTTTAGTAGACTCATTTGGTGACTATTACTACACTCTAGTTGATAGTGCCTTCGACTTAAGAAATCCTACAATAACAGACATAGACGATAATATTGTTGATTTTGGCAGCGTTACTATTGGATCAAGAGTGGTTGACCTTGGCTCTTATGTTAAAGCGGATACCTCTTTTGAGGATATTATCATAGAAAAACTAAATGGCTATTATGAATTTGAACTTGAAGATGGCGACACAAGGTATGCTATATATGATGACCAGGTTTCTGAGGTTATAAAACAAGTTAGTTGGCCTCAAAAACTCATTAACGATTTGCAGGTTATTTATAAAGACATAAACATAAATCAAATGATAACAACTGGCAAATGGCTTGAGCAACTTGGCGAATATGTTTCAGCTTCAGACACCTCTGGTGACCACACTGGAAATATAAGCACAGGGCTTATTCATCCGCTTGGGCTTATACTATCTGAACTATTTTTAGGAGAAATTGAAGAGGCAGACAATTTCAATTTGTATGGTAGTTTGATGTTTGGCAGTAGGTTTGACGAAGAAACAGTTCGTGCTTTAATGCTAAGCCTTGCAGGGGAAGATAATTATTATCAATTAGTTGAAGAGTTTGAGTACTTTAATGAAATTTTCAATGTTTTCATGGGCCCAGTGCTAGATGAAATAGCTTATTATGAAAATTTTGACCTTATGAGCGGAAATGAGGCTAGTGTGCAGCTTTACACTTATAAAGCATATCTTGCATCAATGTTAATTTCTTCTAATGCTGCAGAGTGGTTTTACAGCACTGCTCTTTCACTTCTTGGAAACACGACACTTGCCGAAGATATAGTGAATAGTGATGGATACTACAAATCATATAACGAACTTCCAAGTGAATATAAGGGTGCTAATGGTATTTTAAGACTTCTATACAACCAGAACCTAGAGTATCTAGAAAGCCAATATGTAGAAGAAGGAGATGCTGCATATCCTGAATATATGTATGCATTGGACGACTATATAAATAATGATGACGAGTCGTTTGATGGTAGACTTGATGCTGTTTTAAAAAGTATTCTTAGTAGTGAAAAGCAGGAGGAGCGCGTTTTAGCTGATTATAAGGAAATTGTTGAAACTTACAATGCTGTTATTGACTTTATTAGGAATGAGTACAGTGAAGAAACCATTCTTTCAGATATAAATTCTATTTTACTAGTCCCTTCACCAATCTATGATGGAACCGAAATAACAGGTGGCAGTGATAGTTTTACTTACGCAACGCAAGAGTATTCAATTAAACAGTTAAAAGAAAGAATATCTACAATGCGAGAACAGATTGAGTATTACCTTGATAGTGAGAATATTGGTAGCGAAAGCGAACTATTAGCTTATCTTGAACAATACTACTTGGCAATATCAACCTATGTTGACGACAAAATTGAATCAATAACAGAAGACCAATCTCACAAATATGTTGGAGAAAGAGATAGCCTTGTAACAAGCCTTAATTCTTATTTGGCACAAGCTTCACAATATTATAATTTTGTAACAAACTATAGATATAATCTATCAAACTTTGGTATAACCCTTATAAATCCTTCAAGTGGGACATTTGGGCAAAGCGTTTTAGAGCAGGCTAAAACACATGAAGAATGGGTTAACTTAAAGCAACAATACAATACTATGAATAGTGCAATTTCGGCACTTACTTATGATGCGTTTAGGGTTAGATATAGTGTTACAGAAGAAGAATTTAACGAATTTTATAACCAACTTCAAGTGTATTCTGCAAACATTCAAAATTATTTAAACACTCAAGACATCATTGACAAGCTTGATAGATACTATATAGTTTATGGTGTTAATGCTATTCTTTCGCAAGAGGCTAATATAAGTCTTGATGTTACTGTAAACAACAAGCATTACACCGTTGGGCAAAATTTCACATCTGCTAAGTTTATTGAATATGTGCTTGGTGCTGAATATTTAAATGAGCTTGGCTATGATGTTGTTTTTGTTAGTGACGATTATAAGGGCTTGGTTTCAACCTCAACTGAAACGGTTGATGGAGAAACTGTAACAACTGTAACAACCTTTGGCACCATTCATGATTTTCTTGTTGAACTAGGGGATATAACTTCTGTTCTTTACCAAATGACCAATTTCGTGAATCTAGCAGGCAACACTCAAGACGAAATCGTTATTGGAGCAACAAACACTAAAGAAAATGACCTAGCACAAGAAATCTTGAAGATGCTAATTTCAAATGACTTTTTACCGACAGATATTCTATGCGCATTCTTTGATATAGATGCCAGCCTCCTCACTGTTCCATCTGGCTCAACTTTAGACGAGGTTGTTAAAGGATATGCACTAACTTTAGTTGATAGAGCAAACAATTATGAATACAACAATGAAAAGTTGAACACTGTTTTGAGTTATTTGTTGTTAACAGATAATAATGAGGAAAAACCTAAATATGTAGACTATACCAAGTTAACGCTAAAAGAGCTTAGAATAATGTGCCTGCAATTTCTTATAGATTACGAAGAGCAAGCTGGAGAAAGTGTAGAACAAAATCAAAAGAGATATTTGGCGGTTTTAGCTCTTGGTTGTTCAGATTGGCAAGACACAAACTCTATTGGAGCAATAGATAATTCATGGAGTTTAGATAGAAGAGCAACTATAAACAGCCTTTCTATTGATAGGCAATCGCAAGCCACCATTTTAAGGCTAGCTGGGCTTGAAAACAGACCTTATTCAGAGCTTGTTGGGGCTGAATACTCTATAGACTTTAATGTTAAAACCACTGACGAGGCAAATGGAGATATCTTTATCATATGTACATTTGATGAAGAGATTAAGCAGTTTATTCCATTTATGATGAGCAATATTCGAGGTGCCGACTCGGATGGTCAACCTATAGATGAAGAAGGGTATACATGGCTTACCAAATACGGATACCGAAATTCATATACAGAATACTATTACACTGGAACAGACAACAAACAGGTTGCGTTCTTCCCAGTTATTGCAAAGGGAATAATAACTGAAGATGGTATGCCAACTGCTATTAGGGAAACAGATGGGTATATAGAATATTATCGAGACGACATTATTATTCACGATGTTTCAAATGTTGGTTTAAGCACATACTTTGTTACCGTGGATCAAATATCTGTAAACTACACGGGTTTTTCTTACATGGCAAACACTTTTACGCAGTTGTTTACAGGTAAATCAATCGTTGAGCACCTAGTTGAAACGATTCCAAGATTTGCAGCCCACACAGACTATAATTTCTGTTACGGGAAAACCTCAGAAGTTATTGACTCGCTTGTTGATGGCTACACGGCGATAAGTTTCAATTTCGATACTTCTGTTTGCCCAGAAATGGCTAATTTATATTCGCTTTCACATATGAACATAGTGGTGCTAATTATTGGCGTTGTTACCATACTTACCGCACTATGGAAAGCATTATGGGGCGTTACTGGTAGAATGTTTGATGTTACGGTGCTTGCACTACTTGGCCCTGCGGTTATTACAACAATTAACCTTAAAACAGACTCAAAGGATAAAGGTGGCAACATTGTAGAGAGTAATGAAGATATTTACTCAAGATGGAAAGAAACTTTGTCTGGCAAAATTTTGAATGTGTTTGCCTATGCAATTGGCTTTAACATATTCTTTATAATTGTGCCTATAATTTCTGATTTAACACTGTTTGAAACAAACTCTGCTTTTGCTAGTTTGCCTTTATTTAGAAACATTAGTGCAAGTTTCTTAAATGAAATTGCAAGAGTGATTTTCTTAATAGCCTCAGCTTATCTATGCACAAGAGCTCCAAAGATATTTGCGTCTATTTCAAAAACTGCAAATGGCTTTGACGAGGGGCAAACAACGCTAGGAAATGTTAAAAGCACTATCAACTCGGTGGGAGATATAGTTAGCGGGCAATATGCTATTGATAAAATAGAAGAGGCGAAGGAAACAGCCGTTAACTTAATTCCAGGGTCACATATTGCAAAAGAAATTCAAGGCAAAGTTAAAGAAATGTCTGTTAAAATTGCTGCAAAAGTTGCGAAGTATGCAGCAATGGCACATGGCGTGCCACCAGAGGTTGCAGACAAGATGTCTAAGATGCTTGAAAAACAAATGGCTGAAAAGGTGAACGCTGATAGGCAATGGAAGAGTGCAAGAGCTCAAGAAAGAGCTATTCGTGAGAAACAGCGTAATGGCGAAAAAGTTGATAAGAAAGAAATTAAACGGGCTAATGAAACAAGAGGCGCCTATGAAGCTGGCGTAAAACAGCGAAACGCAGAAAGAAAAGAGAAAAAGAAGAAAGAAAAAGCTGCTAAAAAAGGAAAATCTTAGGAAGGAGCAAGATATGAAATTCTCAGCATTTACAACAGCACTAAATGCAATATCCCTCAAAATGATGGGAATTTCTTCTCCTGCTCAAAACCAAATTGGTGCAATTGGTTCAAACGACTTAATACAAGGGGCAAACTCTTTTTGGGAAACCTTGGACGTTATTCTTTGGAGAACATTTGCAGACATTTTCATAACCATTTGGGAAATGCTTGTAAAACTTGTTTATGCAATTGCCAAATGGCTTTTAACGATTATCGACTTTTTGTTTATATTTATTAGGCAACTTATAGGCTTAAACACAGACTACACGAGCATAGAAGACATATCTCAGTCGGACATGATATTTAGATTTGTGTTTAACGATACGGTTATTAGAGTTATAAGAGCTATGCTTGGGTTTGCTGTAGTTTTGCTGATATTATTTTGCATAATAGCAATTCTTAAGTCTGAGTTTGAATACGCCCAAAGGGGTGGAAACAACTCTAAAAAGCAAATTATGGTTAGAACACTAAAATCTATATTTTTAATGGTTTTGGTGCCTATAATTTCAATTGGTGCTGTTGTTTTGTCGAACGCAATATTAAAAACATTATATATGGCAACAGCTGGGGGAACTGATGTTTCTATGGGGGCACAAATATTTGTTGCCTCTGGCTATAATGCAAATGCGTATAGGCGGTATGCAAACAATAATAAGAAAATACCAATAACCTTTAATTTTGAAGAGGTTACAGAATCTGATAATGTTACTGGGTGGGGTAACGATGGCAGTATTGCTGAACTTGATGAGGCACTGCAAGCATTCAAAAGCTCGGATGTTTGGAATAGAGGGCTTACAACTTTCCTCATGTTCTATACCGATGCCTTCCTAGATATGGACTCTGTAGACAAGCTTAATTCAATTGCAAAAGCAGAAGGCAAAATAAGCAACTACCATGCTGTTTATGATGAGGGTATTTTTACTAGGGCAGAAGAATATTACGTTATGGCAGATGTGATGGACTATTCGCTTAAGAACCATCAAGCTATATACTTTAAAACTGCCGAGGAAATATACGAGTCGTTTTATAACACATATGATTCGGCACCAAGTGAAGTGAAAAATCAAATGGGTAACTATATGCCAATATCAAAAACGGCAGATGGTTATTCGTTTAGTGTGTTCTTTAGTGGCGACTCTTCTGCAACCACCTATACTCATATTGAGGGGGAAACAGATGAGGCAAAAGGGGCAGTATTTATGATTGCCCTAGAAAAGGAAATAGAATATAACAACAGAGTTTATACCTATTACTATCCGCTTCTTTCAACCGAGGATAATTTTGCAACAGACTATTATGCGCGAACTCGCCAACCAGTTGTGGCAAAGGGCTTATTCGAAAAGGGCGAAAACCCTACTGCGATTAAAGTGGAAGATGGCGTTGTTAAATTCTATAGAGATGACCTTAATGTTCCAACACTTGTAGACTTTTTCCCAACAATTAGCTACGAGTTGCCAGAAGGGGTAACGCAAGATGTTGGTATGATGATTATTAAGGCGGGCTTTCAGGCAGTAACTGGTGTTAGTGCTGATGAATTTATACCATACGTTTACTATTCGTTTGATATTTTCAATCTATTTACCAAGAAAAGTTACAATTTGGTTCAGTTAGATGGTGGTTATTTAGCGTTAGACTATAATTTTTCACAAAGAAGTTTAACAATGGAAAACCTCTACAAAATGTTTGATTTCAATATTGTGATTTTAGTGTTTGCGTCAATCATAATTCTTGGAATGTTAATTAAGATAATCTTTGGCTTAGCACTTAGAGTTTTAGATGTAACTCTGCTGGCAATAACATATCCTGCGGTGCTTTCAACCTATCCGCTTGATGGTGGAGATAGGTTTAAGGGCTGGGTGGATATGTTTATAAAGAAACTTGTTTCTATTTATGGAGTAGTTGTTGGTGTTAATATAGTTTTGCTATTATTCCCAGCAATAGATAATTTAAATTTAATAACTCCAACCATGATTCAACAAGCAATTTCTTTGCATTGGCTACCATCCTCTGTAACGGCGGACTTTTTGAATTTCTTGGTTGAAAAACTCTTCATGCTTGTTGCCTTTACTTCTATTCAAAGTGCAGCTAAGATTATTGAGTCGTTAATAACATCTTCAAAAACAGAAGATGTTGGTGGAATTATTTCAGATGGCGAAATGGTTGTTAATGACTTAAAGAAATTGCCTCAAACTATCGGAAATGTTGTAACAGGCAAAATTATACTAGATGTTGGTAAGAAAGCTATCGATACGGCTACAAGTTTTATTCCTGGTAGTGCCATTGTTGCCGATATTCATGATAGAGTGAAACACAAAAAAGACCAGGCTGGTATGCAAAGTTCAATAGACAGTTTGAAAGATGATATGAAATCTGGAAAATCCGATATGTTGGGGGGCGAAAATACAGAATCGCCACAAGGTGATAATGGAGGGGAGCAAACTCCTCAGGAAATCCCTCAGGAAACTTCTCAAGGCGCTCCACAAGAGGCTCCTCAAGAAACCTCGCAAGATGCTGGTGCTGAAAATGCAGAGCAGGCAGTGGACCAGCAGGTAGACCAAAGCGTAGACGAAATGTCTGAGCAAGTTGAAGAAGGCATGGGACTTTCTGAAGCAAGCGGTGGAAGTGGCGTGAGTGGAGCAGATGTAGCAGGAGATGTTGCAGATGTGGCAGACACCATGTTTAGCCCAACATCAGAAGAATTTAGACCAGATAGAACAACGGCAGACTATGAAAGAGAGATGTATGGCGACCAGCCACAAAACAATTATGAGGCACCTACATCTCCTGTTGTTGGAGGTGCTCCTAATTCTAATGAAGCCAACGCAACCTTAGAGGCAACGCCAGATGATAATGAAGATAAAGCCAACGAGGCCGAGGAAACCAATAGCAACGAAGAAGAGCAAAATGCGGACCCAAACAGCGAGGCTCCAGCCGAAAACGCACGCGGGGCTGGCAATAGTGAAACAGAAACCCAAAGAAATAATAATGATGATAATAACAATGATACTGGGGGGAGGGGTAACAAATAGTTATTCACAGCCAGTAAGGCTAGTTCCTAAACAGAATCGAGAAGATAAAAGAACACTTGAAACAACAGTGAACGGAACGCTTTTGCCAATTTATGATTCTACTATGCAAACTTTAAACAATCAAATTGGCTATAGATATGGTGGCCGTGGAGGCAATGATATTGTGAGGAATACAGGCAATTTGCCAAGCAACGGTTCAAATATCATAATAGACGAATCGCAAATTGAAACAATTGCCCAAATTCGAAACAATATGGCTAGGCAGAAAGGAACAGGCTTAACGGTAGAACAAGCTTTTACAATGCTTGGGCATAAAGATGAAAATGGCAATATTGTAATTACCAATGTGGTTGCAAATCAAGGAGTATTTGAACAAAATCTTGAAAAAGCAAGGCAAATTCAAGAGGCGAGAAGACTTAATCCTAATTTAAAACAAAAAATGCCAGAAGCAGAGTTTACTAGAGATTTACAAATTGCCATGGGAAAACACCTGCACGACAAGTCGATTAAAAACCCAGTTGTTATTCATGGTCACACTCATCCTCAAAGTATATTTGGGGACAAGTCGAACAACTATTCTGTTCATGATTTGTGGGCCTATAGAGAGCTGCAGGCAACAGGCGATGCAATTCGTGATGACGCACAAGTTCTAGGAATGGTTATAAATGATGCGGCAGACTTTAATGTTGTTGGCTTTAATTCTAGCGATAGACAATTTGAAAAATATGATAATATTTCTATTGGCGATACTAGGTTACCTTCATTTTCTAGAAACTACGGCTCGCGTGGGCGTTGATAATAAACGAACTGGTGCTTTTAATTAGTTTTAGTGCTTAAAATCATTTGCTTTGATACAAAATAAAGTATAAACTAAAAGTAATTTATGGAGGGAAATATGGCAAAAATTAAGGTTGGAATAAACGGATTTGGTAGAATTGGAAGTTTGCTTTTAAGGGCTTCAATAACCAATTCAAAAAACATTCAAATTGTGGGAATTAACGATCCTTTTTTAGACATCAACTATGCCGCGTATATGATTAAATATGATAGTGTGCACGGAACTTTTAACGCAGATGTTAAGGTGGAGGGGAACTACCTTATTGTTAATGGCAATAAAATAAAATTCTTCACTGAAATGAACCCTGAAGATGTAGACTGGAAAGGTGTTGGAGCTGAATATGTTGCCGAAGCAACTGGTAAGTTTACCAAAGCTGAAGACGCTGCTAGGCATTTAAAGGGAGGGGCAAAAAAAGTTGTTATAACTGCTCCTGGAAAAGGAACGCCTGTGTTTGTTATGGGTGTTAACGAAGAAACCTACCAAAAAGACATGGACATAGTTTCTAACGCAAGTTGCACAACAAACTGTTTGGCACCACTTGCAAAAATAATTCATGAGAATTTTGGAATTGCCGAAGGGCTTATGACCACTGTACACGCAACAACTGCCACTCAACTTACTGTTGATGGCTCATCTAAGAAAGACTGGCGTGGGGGAAGAAGTGCGCTTATAAATATTATTCCTTCTTCTACAGGGGCTGCTAAAATGGTGGGCGAGGTTATTCCATCATTAAAAGGCAAACTAACAGGCATGTCGTTTAGAGTTCCAACGGCCGATGTTAGTGTGGTAGACCTAACCGTGAAACTTGAAAAACCAACAACATATGATGAAATCAAGGCCGTTATGAAGAAAGTTGGCAAGAGCGCTAAATATAAAGATATTATTAGCTACACTGAAGAAGCTGTTGTTTCTACAGATATTACGGGCGATAAGCATACTTGCGTGTTTGATGCAAGTGCTGGAATAATGCTAAATCCAACTTTCGTTAAACTTATTGCGTGGTATGATAATGAATGGGGTTATAGCTGTAAAGTTTTAGACCTTATAGAGCATATGTACGCAGTAGACCATAAGAAATAGAAATTATATAGATACAAGAAGGCGAAATTTCGCCTTCTTTTTTAAACCTACAAATAATCTCTTTTTCTTTACAACCATGCAAAAGTTATGGTAAGATGTTTATAATTATAGATAGGTGGATTATGGCTAAAAGAATTATATTTTGTCCAAGATGTATGAATATTATCCATAGGAAAGACGAGAAGTGTTCTTCTTGTGGGCTTGAAGTTAGTAAAATGCAAGAAATGAAAGAAAGCCAAGAAGCGCAAAAAAACACTACAAAAATATCAGGCAAAGAAAATGAGGTTAAAGAAAATCCTGTTAAAGACGATGCTTCTGTAAAAGAGGAAGAGGTAAAGCAGCAAGGCATTTTGGTAGACACCTCGTCTATTTTAAATGGCAGAAATTCTACTAAGGCAGATTCTAGCGATTCTATTAAAGAATTTGAAGAAGCTATGGAAGATGATAAAAAACAAGATTTGGCTGATGGCAGTGAGCAAAATAGGGCAGAAAGTTATATAGATAGTAGCGAAATAGGTGTTGTTAATTTTGAGGAAAATCCAGATAATGCATCTTTGCAAAACAAACCTAAAAGGCATAAACATAAAAGTAAAATAAAAAAAGAAGACCAACCAAAATACACGGTTGATAGCGATGGCTCTTATAATATTGATACTAGTGATGTAACTTATCTTGAGGGTATAGAAGCACCTACTTATAGTGTTAGAAAAGCAAGAGGCGATGCCCCTAAAGAGGAAAAGCTTAAATGGTGGGAAATTTATAAGTGGGCAGACCGAATGCTTGCTAAGCGCAAGATAATGAAAGAGGTTAGAAAAGTATCTCACAAACGCCCAGAAGGCATAAAAAAGAGTAGTATGCTATTATGGTGTTTGTTCTTTGGTTGGCTTGGTATCCATAATTTCTACGCTAAAAACAACAAAAAGGGCTGGACAATAGTTATATTTGATATAATTATTGGGCTTGTTATCAATATTCAACCGCTCTATGAGTTTATGGGCGTGTTTGTTGGTGGTGGTTTAGGATTTGTGGTTTTTGCCATGTGGCTATATGATTTATGCTGTTTGATTATAGATAAATATAGGTATCGAATATCTAAAGAAGAATTTATATCGAACCTAAATGTTGAAACACGCAGTAAACTAGGTAAAAAATATGTGGCTTTTGATAGAAGCGTGTTTAAGGAAAAAGAAAAAGCAAGGCTTGAAAAATTAAATAAAAAGAAGGAAAAACGCAGGAAAAATATAAATGGCTAGTGTTATTGATAACAATTTGGTTGTTGTTGGCATGAGTGGAGGGGTAGACTCTTCTGTTTGTGCACTTCTTTTAAAAGAAAAGGGCTACAATGTTGTTGGGCTTCACATGCGAAGCGAAAATAAGCAAATGGCAAAAGAGGATGAAAAAGCAGTTAGAGAAGTGTGTGATAAGCTTGGCATAAAATTGTATGTTCAAGATTATTCAAACGAGATGGGGCTTGTTAAAGATTATTTTTTGAGTGAGTATAAAAAAGGAAGAACGCCAAATCCATGTGTTGTGTGCAATAAAGAAGTAAAATTTAAGCCTTTTATTGAGTTTGCCAGAAGCATCGGGGCTAAATATTACGCAACTGGCCATTATGCAAGAGTAGTTAAAGATAATAAAGATGTTGTTTTAAAAAAGGGAATAGATAAAGATAAAGACCAAAGTTATTTTTTAAATCAACTATCAAAAGAGCAACTTTCGCGTGCGATATTCCCACTTGGCGAGTTAACAAAGAGCGAAGTTAGAGAAATTGCGCATAAGCATAATCTTATAGTTGCAAATAAAAAAGAGAGTTATGATGTTTGCTTCATTGGAACGCAAAAGTTTAAGGACTATATAAAAAGTATTTCTCTAGAAAGCGAGGGAAGTATTGTAGATGTAAAAACCAGCAAAGTTGTTGGAACCCACAAGGGATTATCTATTTATACAATTGGTCAGCGCCGTGGGCTTGGAATTGGCGGAAGAAGTGATGGCACGGGCGAAAGCTGGTATGTTGTGGATAAGGATATTAAAAATAATATTTTATATGTGGCTCAGGGGGATGGAGAGTTGCTTTTAAGCAGCGGCCTTGTTGCAAGCAGCGTTAATTGGCTCGCTCATGAGCCTATAAATGAATTTAATTGTAATGCAAAATTTAGATACCGCCAAGAAGACCAAAGCGTTAAAGTTAAGAAACTAGACAAAGAAAATGTTTATGTTACATTTGATAACCCACAAAGGGCAATAACAATAGGTCAGTATGTGGTGTTTTATGATGGCGATATTTGCCTTGGCGGCGGAGTTATAGACAAAGTAATAAAATAAAAAGTGGAGAAGAAAGATGAAAAATAAAAAACCAAGATTATTAACGGGGGATAGGCCCACAGGTAGGCTTCATGTTGGGCATTATGCTGGCTCTATTGCAAATAGGCTAAAGCTTCAAGAAGAGGGAAAATATGAAAGCTTTGTTTTTATTGCCGACACTCAGGCGTTAACAGATAATTTTGACAATCCTAGCAAAGTGAAAGAAAGCGTTAAAGAACTAATGTTAGATTATTTAGCATGTGGCTTAGACCCAAACAAAACAACTTTATTTATACAGTCGGGTATTCCAGAGCTAACAGAACTAACAATGTATTATATGAACCTTGTTACCGTTGCTAGGCTTGAAAGGAACCCTACAGTTAAAAATGAAATCAAAGACAAGGCGTTTGGTAAAAGCATACCTGCAGGGTTTTTATGCTATCCTGTTAGCCAAGCCGCAGATATAACAGCCTTTGATGCCGACATTGTGCCTTGTGGGGAAGACCAACTTCCTATGATAGAGCAAACCAGAGAAATAGTTAGAACTTTTAATAGAATTTATGGCGAAACCCTTGTAGAGCCAAAAGAGCTTTTGGCAGACTCCAAGCAGGCTAGGCGCGTTCCTGGAACAGATGGCGGAGAGAAAATGGGAAAATCTCTTGGCAACTGCATTTACTTGTCTGATGATGATGAAACAATAAGAAAAAAAGTTATGGGCATGTATACCGACCCAAATCATATTAAGGTTTCCGACCCTGGCGATACAGAGAACAACCCAGTGTTTAAATATCTAGAAATATTTTCGCCCGACCAAGAAAAGGTTGCTGAAATGGAAGAACATTATAGAAGGGGCGGGCTTGGCGATGTTGTTGTTAAAAAGTATCTTGTTGAGGTTATGCAGAATTTAATTAGACCAATTAGAGAAAAAAGGGAGCAGCTAGAAAAGAACCTAGACTATGTTTATCAGGTTTTTGAAGAGGGAACTAAAAAAGCAAGAGAAATAGCCAAGCAAACTCTAGCAAGAGTTAGAGAAGCAATAGGCCTTGAATATTTTAAAAGATAAAAAAAGCAGTTACATCGCGTAACTGCTTTTTACTTATACGCATGTAATATATGTATGTAAAAATTAACTATTGCGTTGCTTCTTGGCTCATAAATATATTTCTGTCTCTTATACACATCTGACGCTGCCGAC
>USTP01000003.1 GCA_900557695.1 uncultured Thermoanaerobacterales bacterium
GAGATGACGTCGAGTCTCGTGGGCTCGGAGATGTGTATAAGAGACAGCTCCAAAAGCACTGGCTGTGCAAGAAGAAAAAATAAATATTGAGGCTGAAAACAAATCGAAGAACATTTCAACTAAAAAGTCTTCTGGAAAGAAAGAGGATAAAAAACCAGAAAAAGCCACAAAGAAAGCATGGTTTAAAAAGAAAGAGCCAGAGGTTGTTAAGCCTGTTAGAGTTAAAAGAGTTCGAACAGATTTTAACACAGGTTTAACTAGCGACCAGGTTAACGAAAGAATAACCAAGGGGCAAACAAACGAAACCCCAAACCAAAGCGTTAAAACTTATAAGAGAATATTTTTAGAAAACACTATAACATTTTTTAACATTTTGTGTTTGGCAATAGCCATAAGTTTAATATGCGTTGGTGCTTGGTCTAACTGCCTTTTCATGGTTATTATTATCATAAACACAGCCATTGGTATTATTCAAGAAATAAGGGCAAAGAAAACCATTGAAAAGCTGTCGCTTTTAACGGCGCCTGCTGTTAAAGTTGTTCGTGATGGGCTCGAGCAAACTATAACCACTGATGAGGTAGTTATAGACGATATAATTGTTCTATCAAACGGAAAGCAGATTGTTGCCGATAGTAGCATTGTTGAGGGCTCAATAGAAGTTAACGAAAGTATGCTAACTGGCGAAAGCTTACCAATTAAAAAGAAAGTTGGTGACACTATTTATGCAGGTTCTTTCGTTGTTAGTGGAAACTGTAAGGCAAGGGTTGAAAAGGTTGGTAAAAACAACTATATTCAACAGCTTGCTGCAAAAGCAAAACAATATAAAAGGCCAAGAAGCGAACTTTTCAACTCGCTTAAACTTATCATTAAAACTATTGGTATTATAATTATTCCTATTGCAATACTTATGTATTTAAACAACTACGCCTCAACCAAGAGCATAGTTGAAACAATAACTAGAACCGCGGGTTCAATTGTTGGTATGATTCCAGCGGGAATGTTCCTTTTGTGCTCAGTAGCTCTAACCGTTTCGGTTATAAAGCTTGCTAGAAGAAAGGCTCTAGTTCAAGACTTATACTGCGTGGAGATGCTTGCAAGGGTTAATGTGCTTTGCTTAGATAAAACTGGAACTATAACCGATGGAACCATGAAAGTTTACAATTGTTTGCAACTAAATAACACTCAGTATACCTTAAAGCGAATAATGGGTTCAATGCTTTCCGCCCTTGGCGACAATAACCAAACCAGTCAGGCGCTAATTAACTATTTTGGCTATAATAAAGAGCTAAAACCTGTTGCAACGGTTGCATTCTCTTCGGCAAGAAAACTTAGTGCGGTTACTTTTGAAAATGCGGGAACATATATAATGGGTGCCCCAGACTTTGTTATACCAAACAACCCAGACGAAAAAATAAACAATATGGTTGAGCAATATGCTAAAGACGGTTACAGGGTTTTGCTTCTTGCATATTCGCCATCAAATATTATTAAAGACAACCCACCATCAAACCGAACTCCAGTTGCGCTTCTTATTTTGGAAGACAAAATTCGTGACGATGCAATAGCAACTATTTCATGGTTTAAAAACAACGGCGTTAAAGTTAAAATCATATCAGGCGACAACCCTTTAACTGTTGCTGAAATAGCAAAGAGAGTTGGGGTAGACAACACCGAGTCGTTTATAAACCTAGAGGGGCTAAACGAAAAACAAGTTATAGCAGCGGCAAACAAGTATACGGTTTTTGGTAGGGTAACGCCCGAGCAAAAGGCAATACTAATTAAGGCGATTAAGTCGAACGGAAACACTGTTGCCATGACAGGCGATGGCGTTAACGATATTTTAGCCTTGAAAGAGGCAGATTGCTCTATTGCTATGGCTAGTGGTAGCGAGGCGGTTAGAAGCGTTTCGCACATGGTGCTTTTAAATTCCGACTTTGGTAGCATGCCAGAAACAGTGCTTGAGGGTAGAAGAGTTATAAACAATGTGCAAAAGTCTTCATCACTGTTCTTTATGAAAACAATTTTTACAATAGTTTTCTCTATCATTTGTTTGATTATAAGAAAACCATATCCGCTTTCTACTATACAGATGCTTTTAATGGAAACCTTCGTTATAGGAATACCATCCTTCTTCCTAGCGTTCCTTCCAAACGACAAGCCTGTTTCAGGTAAGTTTATCTACAACCTAATAAGGAACGCGCTTCCAGGAGCGATAACTCTTATATTAAACATATCTGCAATCTATCTATTTGTTTATCTAACCACTGTCGACCTAGATACCAATGCCGACCTTCTTAGCACAATGTGCACAATAACCTTAACTTTCACAGGGCTTGGGCTTTTAATTAGGCTTTGCAAACCTTGGACAGTTCTAACAGGCCTACTATTTGCAACAATGACTATATGTTGTTTGCTGGGTATTATATTCTTCCCAAGCCTATTAGAGATAGGAACAATCGATTTAACTCAAAAATTATTCATAATTATTCTAGCAATCATTTCGCCAACAGTTATTAACATAATTTATAAACTTTTTGAGAAAATTAAGCTATAAAAAGGCTAAAACACCTAAAAATTGCAAAAAAACCACCGTTTATGGTGGTTTTTTATTTTAAAAACATCTAAAATACGCATTTGTGATGTTTTTGGAAAGGTTTTTTGATAAAAAGCATGGGCATAAACAGAAAAATTATGTGGTTCCAGTTAACAAAAGCTTGTAAAGCCTTAAATATTTGTATTAACTTGACAAAAACATATAAATAATTTTATACTTTATGCTATAAAATTATAAACTAGCGCGGAGGGGAAATAGTGGCGAAAAAAGATAATTTAAATGATGTGCAGGCAAGGGTTTTGCCAAACAACCTAGAGGCGGAGCAAGCGGTGCTTTGCTCGTGCATGATAGATAACGATGCAGCTATAAACATAGTATCAAAGCTTGAACCTGCCGACTTTTATTCTCAGGCGCATAAAACTATTTTTGAAGCAATAGTAGATTTGTATCAAAAAAATAAGCCAATAGATATAATAACTTTAACCGATGCTCTTGAAACAAAGGGAGTTTTGCAGGCTGTTGGCGGAGTTTCGTATTTAACAAGCTTAACTAATGTTTTGCCAAGCACGGGCTACTACATGAGCCATGTTGAAATTGTTAGGAAAAATTCTGTTTTAAGAAAGCTTATTTCGGCTTCAAATGAGATTATTAAAAATGCCTATTCTAATGATGATGTAGATGCTCTTTCCTTTGCAGAAAAGGCAATCTTTGAAATTGCAGAAAAGGGTCAAGTTTCTTCGCTAGAGAGTTTGGCAAATAGCCTAACTGCTGTTATGGAGAACTTTGAAGATATTTATAAAGATGGCGGAAATGTTCGAGGCGTGCCAACTGGTTTTTATCAGCTAGACAGGATAACTAACGGACTTCAAAAGTCCGACCTTATTTTAATTGCGGCAAGACCGTCTGTTGGTAAAACTTCGCTTGCTATGAACATTGTAACAAATGCGGCACTTGAGGCTAAAGCTAAGTGCGCGGTGTTTTCGCTAGAGATGAGCAAAGAGCAGCTTGCGCAAAGAATGCTTTGCTCGGTTGCAAATGTAGATATGAGCAAGGCTCTTCATGGAGAACTTAATGAGGCAGACTGGGCTAAGCTTTGGAAGGCGCACAAAAAACTTTCCGAGTGTAAAATCTATGTAGACGACTCTTCTTTAAACAGGCCCTCTCAAATACTATCTAAGTGCAGAAAACTAAAGCGTGAGCGTGGGCTAGACCTTATTATGATCGACTATTTGCAACTTATGACGGGCGACACGAAGTCGGACAATCGTCAAACCGAGGTTAGTGAGATATCAAGGAAGATGAAGATACTAGCAAAAGAGATAAATGTTCCAGTTATTCTTCTTTCTCAGCTTTCTCGTGCGGTTGAACAAAGGTCTACAAAATTGCCAGTGCTTTCCGATTTAAGGGAGTCGGGTGCAATTGAACAAGACGCAGATATGGTTATGTTTATCCATCGCCCAGACCAAGAAAACCCAGCAAATGCCACAGGCGAAGAGGTTAAAAAACCGCGAGATTATCAAGTTCAGCTTATTATTGCAAAGCATAGAAATGGTGAACTTGGCACAATACCTCTTGGCTGGGTTGGAAGCAGAGTTAGCTTTGTTAACCTAACTAAAGACGCAAATGCCAAGAGCATTGAAGATGAGTATGATAAAATGCAGCCGCCGCCAGAGCCTGTAGAAGTGGCAGACCTTTCAGACCTTGACGATATTTTTAACTAACGGAGGAAATTATGGCAAAGAAAGCTAAAGTTATAGAGGCAACAAACTTTATAGAGCAAGAGATAAACAAAGATATACTGGCTGGGAAAATACATGGCGGTATTCAAACAAGGCATCCTCCAGAGCCAAGTGGGTATCTTCACATTGGTCATGTTAGAAACATTGTTTTAAACTATGGAACAGCCCTAAAGTATGGTGGAATATGCAATTTAAGGTATGACGATACAAACCCTCTTAAAGAAAAGCAAGAGTTTGTTGATGCTCTTCAAGAAGATGTTTTGTGGCTTGGCTATAAGTGGAACAAAATTTATTATGCCACTGATTATTTTCAGCAAAACTATGAGATTGCCGTTAAGCTTATAAAAGAGGGCAAGGCCTATGTTTGCGACCTTTCTCCAGAAGAGCTATCTGCCACTCGTGGAACCTTAACCGAGCCAGGAACAAATAGCCCATATAGGGATAGAAGCGTTGAGGAGAACTTAGAGCTTTTCGAGCGCATGAAAAATGGCGAGTTTGAGCAAGGCTCTAGGTGCCTAAGGGCTAAAATAGACATGGCTTCGCCAAACATCAACATGCGTGACCCTGTTATCTATCGCATACAGTATTTAAACCATCAAAGAATTGGAAGAAGCTGGAACATATATCCGACCTACGATTTTTCGCATCCTCTAGACGACTGTTTAGAGGGCGTAACCCATTCAATTTGCGGGCTAGAGTTTGAGGACCACCGCCCACTATATAACTGGGTTGTTGAAAACAGTGGGCTTAAAAACCACTCTAGGCAAATTGAGTATTCAAACCTTATGATAAAAGGAGAAATTTCGGGCAAGAGAAATATTAAAAAACTTGTGGAAGATAAAGTTGTTTGCGGGTGGGACGACCCTAGGCTTATAACCCTTCGCGGATTGCGCCGCAGGGGCGTTTTGCCTGAAAGCCTTATCGACTTTGTGGTGGCGGCTGGCTTTGCTAAAACCACAACTATTTGCGAGCGCAGCATGCTAGACTATTTTATTAGAAACACTTTAAACCAAAAAGCAAAGCGTGTTATGGCAGTTTTAGACCCTATTAAGCTAACAATAACAAACTTTGAGGGCGAGGAAGATGTTTTGCTTGCAGATTATCCGCAAAAAGAAGAAACCACTTATAGAACCTATAAGTTCACAAAAAACCTTTTAGTTGAAAGAGGCGACTTTATGGTTGAGCCTGATAAAAAGTTCCACAGGCTGTATGTTGGAAATGAGGTTCGTTTGTCGGGGGCGTATATTGTTAAATGTACAGGTTACAAACAAGATGAGAATGGCAATGTTGTAGAGATTTTTGCCGAGTATGATAAAGACACTAAATCTGGCACCGAGGGGGCAAATCGCAAAGTTAAGGGAACAATTCATTGGCTTAGCGAAAAATATTCAACAAAGTGTGAGGTTAGAAACTTTGAAAGCTTGCTTTTAAGCGAGGAAGATGGCTCAACTAGTGAGCGCGGCGAGATGGGAGAAATTAGGCTTAATCCAAACTCAAAAGTTGTAAACCAAAACGCTTTCGTTGAAAGTTTAACTGGGTTTAACCACGAAGAAAGATATCAATTTATGAGAAATGGCTACTATGCGTTAGACAGCGTTGATGGAAATGAAAATAATCTTGTTTTCAACAGGGTGGTAGACCTAAAGGGCTCATATAAGCCAGAAAAATAAAGAGGAAATTATGAAGAAAATAACTAGTAAACAGCTTAGGGAAACCTGGCTAGAGTTTTATAAAGAAAAAGGGCATATAGATATTGGTGCTGTTTCGCTTATTGGCGATGGAACAACAGGCGTTATGTTTAATGTTGCTGGCATGCAGCCGCTTATGCCATACCTGCTTGGAGCAAAGCACCCTAGCGGGAAAACAAGGCTTTGCAATATTCAAGGTTGCGTTAGAACAGTAGATATTGATGAGGTGGGCGATGAAAGCCACTTCACATTTTTTGAAATGATGGGCAACTGGAGCCTTGGCGATTATTTTAAAAAAGAAAAAACCGCTTGGACTTTCGAGCTTTTAACCAAGAAGTTTGGGCTAGACAAAAATAATATTTGCTCAACCGTGTTTGAGGGTAATGAGAGTGTTCCTCGCGACGAAGAAACCGCATCTTTGCTTTTAAACCTTGGCATTAAAAAAGAGAATATTTTTTATCAAGGTAAGGAAGACAACTGGTGGGAGCTAGAAGGCACTGTTGGAACGCCTTGCGGCCCAGATAACGAGTGGTTCTACCCTATAACAGATAAAGAGTGCGGCTCTGGTAAGTGCGATATAAACTGCAAATGCGGAAGGTTTGTAGAAATTGGCAATGATGTTTATATGCAGTATGAAAAGCTAGATGGCGGAAAATACCGTCCACTTAAAAATAAAAATGTAGACACGGGCTTTGGTTTTGAGCGCTTGCTCATGTTTTTAAACGGCGTAACCGATGGTTATAAAACCGACCTTTTCGAAGATGTTATGCGCTTGATGGAAAGTGAGCTTAAGGTTAAGTATGGCGAAGATAAAGAAATAACTCGCTCTATGCGAATTATTGCCGACCATATGCGAACAACAGTTATGCTTATTGGGGATGTAAATGGTATTTTGCCTAGCAATGTTGGTGCAGGGTATATTTTAAGGCGTATTATGCGCCGCGCCATCCGCCACGCTAAAAAAATAGGTTTAGAACCTTTAAAGCTTCTAGACATTTCTAAAATATACATTGAAAAAGTTTATGGAAATGCTTATCCGCTTTTGAAAGAGAAAGAAGAATACATAATTTCTAGCATCAAGGCAGAGGTAGAAAAATTTAATAAAACGCTTGAAACTGGAACTAAAGAGTTTGAAAAACTTATATCAGGGCTTCAAAGAAAAGTTGAGTTTTTAAGAAAGTCAAACCCAGAATATAAAGAAACCGAGGCAGACAAAACAATAAGTGGTAAATCTGCATTCAGGCTTTATGAAACCTATGGTTTTCCTATTGAAATGACAATTGAAATGGCAAAGGAGCGTGGGCTTAAGGTAGACGAAGAGGGCTTCAAGCAGGCATTTAAAGAGCACCAAGACCTTGCCAGAAACACAAGCGCTGTTGCTAAAAGTGGGCTGGCATCAAGTGGAGAGATGGAAACTAAATACCACACGGCAACCCATCTTTTAAACGCTGCTCTAAAAAAGGTTGTTGGCGAAAGCTCGCATCAAATGGGCTCAAATATCACAGCCGAGCGCCTTCGTTTCGACTTTGCTTGCGACCATAAGCTTTCCCCTGAAGAGATAAAGCAAGTAGAAGATATTGTTAACGGCTGGATAAAAGAAGATATCCCTGTAACAAAAGAAGAAATGAAAAAAGAAGATGCCGTTAAAGCAGGTGCCGAGCATCAGTTTATTGAAAGGTATCCAGATATAGTGTCGGTATACACAATAGGCAGTGCATCAAAAGAAATTTGCACTGGTCCGCATGTTGAGCATACAGGCGTTTTAGGAGAGTTTAAAATTAAGAAGGAGGAAGCCTCTTCTGCAGGTGTCCGCCGAATTAAGGCTGTTCTTCACAACTAGAAGTTCAGAAACTACAGAAATCTCAGTAAGTCATTTACGCAAAGTAAACTCCTTGCTGAGATTTTTTTGTTTCTTTCTTCTAGCCGCAAATAACAGCCTTAATTGTGGGGGCTGAGTTAATTGGGCGTTGTTACTGTCGGGCGTGGCAATTCTTTTCCTTAGCCGTTTTACAACAAAACCATTCATGGTTTTTGCTCTCCTTGCAAGGAGAGCTGTCACGGTAGTGACTGAGAGGTAGTGAAACAAAACAACCCCTCAGTCTAGCAAGCTAGCCAGCTCCCCTGGCTAGGGGAGCAAAAGCCTGCGGCTTTATAAGACTAATTCAAAGGACAAAGCCCTTAGCTAGGGGGCAAAAGCCTGCGGCTTTATAGACTTAGGGAGAGAACTAAATTGGCTAGGGGAGCAAAAATTCTTTGAATTTTATTTATTCTGCTTGCTTAGTACAATCTTTTTAAATTTTATCTATGCAGTTTGTTAGTGCCAATTCTTTGAATTTTATTTATGCCTCTAGTGCTAATGTTTTTTTGCTGGAATTTTTTTGTTTCTTTCTTCTAGCCGCAAATAACAGCCTTAATAACTGGAGTGGGTGAGTATGTTTATTTTCGTGGTGTTGTTTTAATAAAATATTGACGAGGCTGCTAGAAAAATGGTATAACAAGTGTAAAACATTAAAGAGGCAAGAATAATGCAAGAGTATAATCACAGAGAAATTGAAGAGAAGTGGAAAAAATACTGGGAAGAGAACAAAACCTTTAAAACCGATGTTTGGGACTTTTCAAAACCTAAGTTTTATGCGCTAGATATGTTTCCTTATCCATCTGGGGCGGGGCTACATGTTGGGCATCCCGAGGGTTACACGGCTACCGACATTGTTAGCCGTATGAAGCGCATGCAGGGCTACAATGTTTTGCATCCTATGGGGTTCGACTCGTTTGGGCTTCCTGCCGAGCAGTATGCTATTGAAACAGGGAACAACCCAAGCATCTTCACGGAAAAGAACATAGAGCATTTCACAGGGCAACTTAAAAACCTTGGATTTTCTTTTGACTGGGATAGAATGGTTTCAACAAGCGACCCAAGCTATTATAAATGGACGCAGTGGATTTTTAAGCAGCTTTATTTAGACGGGCTTGCAAAGCTTGTTGAAATGCCAGTTAACTGGTGCGAAGAACTTGGCTGCGTGCTTGCTAACGATGAGATTGTTGATGGCAAGAGCGAGCGCGGAGGGTACCCAGTTGTTAAAAAGAACATGAAGCAGTGGATTATAGACATACCAAAGTATGCTGAAAAACTGCTTGATGGGCTAGACGGGCTTGATTGGCCCGAGTCTACTAAACTTATGCAAAAAAACTGGATAGGCAAGTCTACAGGTGTTGAGGTTGACTTTAAGATAGATGGTGGTGGGCAATTTTCTATATTTACTACCTGCATTGAAACTATTTACGGCATAACTTTTATGGTTATTGCGCCTGAAAATAAACTTGTTGACGAGCTAAAACCTAGAATTAAAAACTGGGCAGAGGTTGAAAAGTATAGGGAAGAAACTGCCAAGAAATCTGACCTAGAGCGAACAGAGTTAAACAAAGGAAAAACTGGCTGCGTTTTAGAAGGCATTTTGGCAATAAACCCAGTAAACAATAAAAAAGTGCCAATCTTTTTGGGAGATTTTGTGCTTGCTAGCTACGGCACTGGGGCTGTTATGGCTGTTCCTAGCCACGACCAGCGCGACTTTGAGTACGCCAAAGAGCATAACATTGAAATGATTGAGGTTATCTCTGGGGGCAACACATCAAGCCATGCCTTCGAAAAGCAAGATTATCTTAATAAGGGTTGCAAGCTTATAAACAGTGAAGAATTTTCTGGGCTAACAGTGGAAGAGGCAAAAGAGGCGATAACTAGCAAACTTGAAAAGCAGGGCGTTGCAAGAAGAAAGGTGAACTATAGGCTTCGTGAGTGGATATTTGCACGCCAGCGTTATTGGGGCGAACCTATTCCTATTGTCCATTTTGAAGATGGGCAAACAAAAGCCCTTGACGACAGCTCACTTCCGCTTGTTTTGCCAGTTCTAATCGACTATAAGCCAGCAAAAGACGGCTCTAGTCCGCTTGCTAAAGACGAGGACTGGGTTAATGTTGTTATAGATAACAAAAAGGCAAGGCGTGAAACAAGCACAATGCCTGGAAGCGCTGGCTCTAGCTGGTATTTTCTAAGGTATATCGACCCTAAAAACGACAATGAATTTGCAAATTATCAGTTGCTTAAGCACTGGATGCCAGTAGATCTTTATGTTGGCGGACCTGAGCACGCTGTTGGGCATCTTCTATACTCAAGGATGTGGAACAACTATCTTTATGATAAAGGACTAGTGCCTGTTAAAGAGCCATTTAAAAAACTAGTGCATCAAGGTATGATACTTGGCGCAAATGGCATTAAAATGGGCAAGCGTTACCCTGAGTTTGTGGTAGACCCTAATGATGTTGTTAAAAAGTATGGGGCAGACACACTAAGGCTTTATGAAATGTTTATGGGACCGCTTGAAATGAGTAAGCCTTGGGACGATAAGGGCGTTTTGGCTTCTAGAAGATTTCTAGATAGAGTTTTTAGAACCTTTAATGAGAAAAATATTTGCGACAAGGAAAACAAAAACCTAGAAGTTGTTTACAATGAAACTGTTAAAAAAGTTACTCTAGACTTTGAAAGTCTAAACTTTAACACGGCAATTTCGCAGATGATGATATTTTTAAATGCTGTGGCTAAAGAAGATATTTTCCCAAAAGAGTATGCCGAGGGGTTTGTGAAGCTTCTGAACCCAATTTGTCCGTTTATAACTGAAGAGCTTTGGCAAAAACTTGGGCATAGAGGCACAATTGCTTACGAAAGCTGGCCAACCTTTGACCCTGAAAAGCTTGTTAAAAATGAAGTAGAACTGCCTGTTCAAGTTCTTGGCAAGGTTAGGGGAACAATACTTGTTAGCAAAACTGCAAGTGAAGAAGAGGTTGTTAAAAAGGCAAAAGAAAATTTAGAGATTTCTAAATTTTTAACAAAACCTATCAAAAAAGTTATTTATGTGCCAGGAAGAATATTGAATTTTGTTATTTAATTTGGCAATATTTTTTAAAGAAATGTTATGATAAATAAAAAGGTTATTGCATTTGTTTCAAGCATTATTGAGATTGTGCTAGCTGTGGTGCTGTTCATTACAAGTATGGCAACCCTTGCGCATTTTTTGGGTTCTCTTAATAGTTTCGACACATCTTCTGCAGTTTTAACAATTGTTGTTACATTTACCTTATCGGTGGTTTTTGTTGTTGATGGTATAATATCTTTAAGAGTTTCTAAGGCAGATGAAGAGGTTTATAACAACTTTTTGGGTTCATATATCGCCATGGGCGTGGTAGAACTTATATTGGCTATTCTAGCGCTGTTCACTTTTGCTTTGTTTTACTATTTCTCTGGCGTTATAATTTTATTTTCTTTCTTTATTTTAATTATTATCAGCATACTAAAAATTGTTGCTGGGATTAGAGGTGTGGCAGAGCCTAGTGCGGAGGACATTGTTGAAACTAAAGGGGCTGTAAATGTAAACAAAAAGGAAAATTTGGAGGACACTTTAAAGAAATTAGACGGTCTTGCTAAGCTGCAAAGCGAAGGGCTTATATCTGGCGAGGAGTTTGAAGAAATGAAAGCAGAAATTTTAGATAAAAAAGATTAAAAGGGTATACTTTGAAGCAAAAATTATATATAATTTACTAAAGCAAGGAGAAAATATGGAACAGGATAATCTTAACGAAAAAAAAGTAACAAACAAATTTTATGTGGCGGTTTATATTCTTTTGTTTGTGTTTTCAGCGTTTTTTATTTTGGGCGCGATTATGATTTTAAGCATGTCATTAAATGGTGTGTTTGTAAACATGGTGTATGATTCGCTTATTGAGCAGGGGTATGATGCTGCTATGGCAGAAGAGCAGGCTCTTATGATAGGCTCGCTTTTCGGCTTGTATTTTGGTTTATTGTTTGTTGTGGCTGTGGTTATGCTTGTTGAGGCTTGCTTCTTTGTTAAGTATTCAAACCAAACAGATGCAGAGGCAGAGCAAAACTACGGAAAGTGTTTGGCATGGGTTATTGTTTCCTTTATCTTTGGTGGGGCGCTTGTTGGTGGTCTTGCTTTGGCGGGGCTTTTGGTTGTTCAAAACAAGCAAAGGCAATCGGCAGAAAGCAGAGCGGTTTGGACTACTAGCGACGGAAAACAAGTTAACATAAACACTCCTTTTGTTGCAGAAGAGGATAAATATTCTCTAGAAAATATTGAAAAAATGCAGTTAAGGCTTCAAAAACTTAAAGACCTAAAAGACACTGGTGCCATAACAGACGAAGAGTTTACTGTGCTTAGAAATAAAGTTATGGGCAAAGAGGCGGAAAAGAAAGAGGCGGCGGTTGTTGATGATAACCCAAACGAGCTTAATGCTGGCAAACTTGATAAAATGAGTCAAAGACTAGCTAAAATAAAAGAACTTAAAGAGGCTGGAGCTTTAAGTGATGAAGAGTATAACAAACTTCGAGATAAGATTATAAATGAAGATAAATAAGCACAATTTTTAAAAGAGAGCAACGCTCTCTTTTTTGTATTAAAATATTATTCTTGCCAAAAGAAAAAACTAATGTTATACTATAACTATCACATATTGGAGAGAGAATATGGCAAAGAAAATACTTGGGGTGTTTATTGTTATAATATTCTGTGGGCTGTTGTTTGTTTTTGGCAGTGCACTAATTTTATTTTTAGCGCCAGGAACCGAGATTTTTGGTATTCGCTATGTTGGCGCAGGAACAAGCAAGGTAGATGAGCCATTGCAAAATCTAACAAGTTTTTCTGGCGATATTTATATAGAAACATATGGCGTTCCTATAACTATTAAATATAGCGACTATAACACCACGAGTTTATACTTTCAGCAAGAATTTGTTGGCTTCACAAGAACAGACAGTGAAAAAGCTTCAGTAGAGTGCGCTGTGGATGCTAGTGGCAACCTAAGAATTAAAACAACCGAACTTGTGCCTTGGGTGTATGCCGAGAAGATGACGTCAGACTATGAGCTAGTGTTAACCTTAAGAGCGGGCATTGATGCTCATAAAGATATTTATGTTACAAGCAATAGTTCTACTTTGCTTGTTGATGGCTATATAACTTGTTCTAACTTTAGTTTTGTTTCTAGCGAGGCTTTAACCATTAACGGAGCTATAAGCACTACTAATTTCAAGTATCACACCGATAGAACTATAACTTTAGACGATAAAGTTACCTGCACAAATGTAGATTTAAAATCTACTTCTAGCAACATAAATATAACTAAAGGGTTAGCAGGAGATATTGTTGCTGAAACCAAGGGTGGAGATATTAGGTTTGTTTCTTGCAGAAACCTAACTGCCACAACCAATTCTGGTTCGATTAGAAATTACGGCGAGGGTAGAAACAGGGTTAGTGGCGCCGTTTCTATAACAACACGAAGTGGCGATACTGAGCTTGGGAATGTTGGCTCAAGTGCAGCTACAAACAAGCTTGAAATAAAATCAACTTCAGGTTCAGTTACTATAACCAATATGTATGATGGCGAGATAACTACCGATAGAGGCAAGGTTACAATAGGAACGGCAAGGGCAATAGTTATTAGTGCGAACATAGGGAAGGTTACAGTTGAAAGCGTTAGCTCAAGTATAGTTGTTAATGGTAGAAACGGAAAAGTTTATCTTGGAACGAATGGAACAATAAGCAACCCAACTGTTAGAACCACCACTGGAACAATTGATGTTAGCAACGCAGTGGGCGAGGTTTATTTAGAGAGCACTAGCAATGCGGTTACTTTAAATAATTTAAGCAGTACAAAAATTTATGTTCATGCAGGAAGGGCTTTAACGGCAACTGGATTGCAGGGCGAGGTTAAGGCTTATGCAAATGGTGCTTGTAATTTAACTTTCGCTCGCGTTTCTGGCAATGTAAATGTTAGCGTTGGCTCAAAATGTAAAGCGCTAAATATTGATGCAACATGTAATTCATATGCGTATGTAGACTACTACTTAAGGTCTACTAAGGGAACAAAAGCAAAGCTTTATGCAGGGGATGAGCTTTTAGAGGAGAACACAACAATAGACTCTGGAACTCATGCAGGGCAGTATAAAATAACTGCCACTGGTGCATACGCTAAAATTGTTTTAAAATTTGCTGTTTAGTTTGTTTTAAACAGGTTAAGGTTGGGGTTTTCCCCAATCTTTTTTTGTTATAAAAAAGGAGTTTTTATTTTTCAAAAGGGTATTTACAAAGGTGCGCTTTTATGCTAAAATAAGTTTGTGGACGCAAGGAAAATGCTAAGTTAAATTTAATGTCCACATGTAAAAATTTAAAGAGAAATTACTAATTAAAAACATTTTACATTTTTTTAAGTATTTGTTACAATTATCTTAAATAGCTAAGGGGTGAGATAGTTTATGAAAAAATACTTATATCCAGTAATTCTCTTTACAGACGCAGAGAACAAAAGTTATACCGTACTTTTTCCAGATCTAGACATTGTGGCTAGCGGCGACACAGTGGAAGACGCGTATTTAGAAGCGGAAGACTTTTTGAAGGCATACTTAGAGTTTGCTGGAAAAATGAACTCTCAAATTCCCAACGCTTCTACTTATGAAGACACTGAGAAACTAAATCCTAAGCGAATAGTTTTGCTTGCCGATGCCGAGGTTGATGATAAACTTAAGCTTACAAAAGAAGAAGAGGAGTATAAAAATTTTGTTCAAAAATACCTATACAATTCGGAGGATTAGTTTATGTCACTTTATAGAATCAACAACCCTGTAGACCTTGAAAGGCAAGAAGTGGTTTCAAGCCTAGCATTGGTTTCTGTGATGTATCCAGAAAGCAAAGTAAGCTCGAAAGGTGTGGATTATATTCACTTTGGCGATGGCAAAAGAAACGCGTTTGTAACCACTCGTGGAATGAGCAGGGAAGAATTTGTTAACAACATAACAAACCTTTGTAAATCTAACCTATTAAATGTGCGGGAATATCTTATGCCATATGTGGAAGGCAAGGCTTCTGAAAGAGATGTTTATCAAAGAGTTTATGCTGCTGTACTAGAAAAACATAAAGAACTTCCAGAAAGCGTTATAAATGTTGTGACAAAGCGAGTAGAAAACAATGTGGCTTTGTATGACAAAGCGGCTTACGACATGAAGGTTGATGTTAATGTTAGAAATGGTGTGAAAAACAGTGTGGAGGGTTTTCTCGAAAGCCTAAACAGGTATGCTTCAAACAAGCGAATAAACGCACACTTGGTAACTAGCAATGCCGAGGCTGAAGAGCCTGGCGCAGGTGGTAAATAATCAAAATAACAACCGCTAAGGAAAACAAAAACATTGCCTTTAGCGGTTTTATTTTAATATCTTTTGGAGATAGTAGATAGTTATGAGAAGTATGTTGCACGAGCTCGCCACAAAGGTGGGTTTTGAAGTTGTTAATGTAGACGAGGGTTACACAAACTACGAATATAACGAAAAAATTTCGGGCGTGGAAAGCGTTAGTTATATTATTCAGGTGCTTGATGATGCCTCTAGTGATAAAACAAATTTAACTTTTGAGGCTATTATAAATGTGTTGCCTAAGAAACTTAAAAAGAAGATTTATAAACTAACAAAGCATTCAAACATCGCCACCGATGAAAAAAGCTTAGAACTTGCTATGTTTGCAATAGATGAGTATAAATCTAAGTGTGAGTATAACAAGCTAAAGGAATATGGCGAACTTTTGGGGGTAGATATTGAAAAACTAGGCTATAATTTTACTTATAATTTAAGTAAAAAAGAAGCTAAGGCAATCTTAGCCAAAATTGAGCAGGCGCTTCCAATGGAATATGCTCCAATTCTTGGCAAAATTCGTAAGTTAGACTATAAAATAGGTTATGTGAAAAACAATAAAATTTTTTAGATAATGTGGCTTTGTTTGTGAAAAAAGGCGCGATTGAATGTGATTTGAAAAGTTTGTTTAAAACTATTGACTTAATTTATAAAATAAGTTAAAATAGCCGTGCATGAATGTCATGTTTGGCTATTTTTTTGCTCTTTTTTAAGTGGTGGTGTGCTTGAAATTGGCGAAAAAGTTTCCAAGAATTTCCTCTAAGGGTGCAAGTAGCGAAATTCATTTATTTTTTGTAGGAGGTAGAATTATGCCAACCATTAACCAGTTAATAAGACATGGTAAGGGTAGAGAGAAACAAACCACTAAGGCAAAATCTCCAATTTTGGAAGAATGCCCTCAAAAGCGTGGCGTTTGTTTGTCGGTAACAACAACCTCTCCTAAAAAGCCTAACTCAGCGTTAAGAAAAATTGCAAGAGTTAAGCTTGCTAGCAATGGCATGGAGGGAACTGTTTATATCCCTGGTATTGGTCATAACTTGCAGGAACACTCAGTTGTTCTTATCCGTGGTGGTCGTGTTAAAGACCTTCCTGGTGTGCGTTATCATATCATCCGCGGTACCCTTGATACTGCAGGTGTTAAAGACCGCAAGCAAGCAAGAAGTAAATATGGCGCTAAGCGTCCTAAGTAATTAAAAAGGAGGAAATTATTAAAATGTCAAGAAGAAATTCTGCGGTTGTTCGTGATGTTCTTCCAGACCCAGTTTATGGCTCTAAGGTTGTAACTAAACTTATAAATCAAGTTATGCTTGATGGTAAAAGAACAATCGCTCAAACTATTGTGTATGACGCTTTTAACACTGCTTCTTCTAAACTAGGCGTTGAACCTATGGCTTTATTTAATCAAGCCATGGAAAACATTAAGCCTGTTTTGGAAGTTAAGGCTAGAAGAGTTGGTGGTTCAACCTACCAAGTTCCAGTTGAAATTCGTGCTGAGCGCCGTCAAACACTTGCAATTCGTTGGCTTGTTAGCTATGCTAGAAAGCGTTCTGAAAGAACTATGGCAAATCGCCTAGCTGGCGAACTTATGGATGCCTACAACAGTGCAGGTGGAGCATTTAAGAAGAAAGAAGAAGTGCATAGAATGGCTGAGGCTAATAAGGCGTTTGCTAGTTACCGCTGGTAATTTTTAGGGTCATAAGCACATTTTGCACTGCGTTTACTGGCTCGCAAATTTATAACTTATTTACGCTAAGTAAACTCGTTGTAAATTCGTGGGGCTTGGCCTTGCAAACGCATAAGGCTTGCTGTAAAAAGGCGGAAATAAATGCTAAAATGTGTTTAAAACATTTGGAAAAATTTTTAAAATGAAATATAATAATTATTGTAATGTTCCTAAAGAGATTGGAAATCATTACAGCACTAATTTAGGAGAATACTATGCCAAGAGATTATGAACTAAGCAAAATGAGAAATATTGGTATTATGGCTCATATTGATGCTGGTAAAACAACAACAACTGAGCGTATACTTTACTACACTGGTAAAAGCCATAAAATTGGTGAAGTTCATGATGGTCAAGCTACTATGGACTGGATGGCTCAAGAGCAAGAGCGTGGTATAACAATCACTTCTGCTGCCACCACCACAAAGTGGAAAAACCATAAAATCAACATTATTGACACTCCAGGCCACGTAGACTTTACTATTGAAGTTGAAAGAAGCCTTAAAGTTCTTGATGGTGCAATTGAGGTTTTCACTGCGAAAGAAGGTGTTCAGGCTCAGTCTAGAAAAGTTTGGAATCAAGCAAATAAATATCATGTTCCTAGAATTGCTTTTATAAATAAGATGGACAATATGGGTGCAGATTTCTTCAATGTTGTTACATCTATTCGTGAAAAATTGAAAGCCAATGCTGTGCCTATTCAATTGCCTATAGGTAGAGCTGAAACATTTGAAGGCATTATAGACCTTGTTGAGATGGACGCTGTTTATTATCTAGACGATAAGGGCGAAAATATGGAAACAAGGGAAATTCCTGCAGACATGAAAGAGCTAGCAGAAGAGTATCATAACAAGATGATTGAAGCTATTGCTGAAACAGATGATGCTCTATTAGAGAAGTTCTTTGCGGGAGAATCTTTCACTACTGAGGAAGTTAAGAAAGCTTTAAGAAAAGCAACTATTGATTTGGTTATAACACCTATTCTATGTGGTTCATCATTAAGGAATAAGGGTGTTCAAAAGCTACTAGATGCAGTTATCGACTACTTGCCAAGCCCTATTGATATTCCACCAGTTAAGGGTGTTGATATGGATGGCAAAGAGGCATTTAGGAAAACAGACGATAACGAGCCACTTGCTGGTCTTGCGTTCAAAATTGCAAAAGATCCATTTGGAACTTTAACATTCTTTAGAATTTATAGTGGTAAAATAACTTCTGGTTCTTATGTTTATAACTCAAACAAAGGGGAGAGAGAAAGAGTTGGTAGGCTTGTTAGAATGCACGCCAACGCGAGAGCAGAAGAGCAGGAAGCATATGCAGGAGATATTATAGCTATAGTTGGTCTTAAAGACACTATGACAGGCGATACTCTTTGCGATGAAAAGCATCCTATAATTCTAGAATCTATGGATTTCCCAGAGCCTGTTATCTCGGTTGCAGTTGAACCTAAAACCAAGGCCGACCAGGAAAAGATGGCAAACGCTCTTGCTAAGCTTGCCGAAGAAGACCCAAGTTTTAGAAGAGAAACCAACACTGAAACTGGTCAAACTATCATTTCTGGTATGGGTGAGCTTCATCTAGACATTATTGTAGACCGTATGAAGCGTGAATACAAAGTTGAATGTAATGTTGGTGCTCCTCAAGTTGCATACCGTGAAACTATAAAGAAGAAAGTAACAAGTGAAGGAAAGTACATAAAACAATCTGGTGGTAAAGGTCAGTACGGTCACGCAATCGTAGAGTTTGAGCCACTAGAGCCAGGTAAGGGCTATGAATTTGTGGATAAAACCGTTGGTGGTTCGGTTCCAAAGGAATATGTTCCTGCTGTAGATAAAGGTATTCAAGAGGCTGCCAAGAGTGGTGTGCTTGCAGGCTACGAAGCTGTAGACTTTAGGGCAACACTTATTGATGGTTCATACCATGAGGTAGACTCTTCTGAAATGGCATTTAAAATTGCAGGTTCGCTTGCATTTAAAGATGCTTTCAAGAAAGGCGATAGTGTCCTTCTTGAGCCAATCATGAACGTTGAAATAACTGTTCCAGACCAATATCTTGGTGATGTTATGGGCGATATTTCAAAGCGTCGTGGTAATTTGTTAGGTACAACTTCTAGTGCTGGAAGTCAAGTAATAAATGCACAAGTTCCTCTTGCAGAGATGTTTGGATATATTTCCGACCTTCGAAGCAAAACTCAAGGCCTTGGTGACTTTAATATGGAGCCTTCACACTATGCAGAAGTGCCTAGAAACGTTACCGAAAAAATTATCGGTGAACGCAATAAAAACTAAGTATAGCCAATAAAAAAATAAAATATAAAAGGAGATAAAAAATGGCAAAAGCTAAATACGAAGCAAAAAAGCCTCACGTTAACATTGGTACAATCGGCCACGTTGACCACGGCAAAACAACTCTTACTGCTGCTATCACTATGCGTCAAGCTCATATCTTCGGAACCGAAGTTAAAAGCTATGACCAAATTGACTCAGCTCCAGAAGAGAAGGCAAGAGGTATTACAATAAATACCGCACACGTAGAGTACGAAACTGAAAATCGTCACTACGCACACGTAGACTGCCCAGGACACGCAGACTATGTTAAAAACATGATCACAGGTGCTGCACAAATGGATGGTGCTATCCTAGTTGTTGCTGCTACTGATGGTCCTATGCCACAAACTCGTGAGCATATCCTACTTGCTCGTCAGGTTGGTGTTCCTAGAATTGTTGTTTTCATGAACAAGATGGACCAACTTGGTGGCGATGAAGAGCTAGCTGATCTAGTTGAAATGGAAATCAGAGAGCTTCTTAACCAATATGGTTTCCCAGGAGATGACACTCCTATTATCCGTGGTTCTGCACTTCAAGCTATTGAAGCAGCTCAGAAAGGTGATTGGGATTCTCCAGCACTTAAGGCTATTGGTGAGCTTATGGATGCTGTTGATACATTCATTCCATTGCCTCCACGTGATACTGATAAACCATTCCTAATGCCAATTGAAGACGTATTCACAATCACTGGTCGTGGTACAGTTGTTACTGGTAGAGTAGAAAGAGGTGCTTTAAAACTTAACGATACAGTTGAAATCTGCGGTTTAACCGAGAAACCAACTTCAACAGTTGTTACTGGTATCGAAATGTTCAAAAAGACTGTAGATGAAGCTATCGCTGGTTACAACATTGGTGTTCTTCTTCGTGGTATTCAAAGAACTGATGTTGAAAGAGGTCAGGTTCTTTGCAAACCAGGAACTATTCATCCTCACACAGAATTTACTGCAGAAGTATACGTTCTAACTAAGGATGAGGGTGGTCGCCACACTCCATTCTTCAACAACTATCGTCCTCAGTTCTATATTAGAACTACTGACGTTACTGGTTCTATTCAATTACCAGAAGGCGTTGAAATGGTTATGCCTGGTGATAACACTAGAATGACAGTTAAACTAATTTCACCTATCGCTATCGAAGAAGGTCTTCGTTTCGCTATTCGTGAAGGTGGTAGAACTGTTGGGTCTGGGGTTGTATCTAAGATTATCAAATAGTTTTTTAGGGCATATTTTACCACTCTAAGTTCGATTCTCAAAAAAATCCAGACGGGTAGTCGTATGTAAATACGGACCCGCCTGGTATTTTTTTTGTTTTCTTCTTATATACGCTTGCCTATGCCCTAAAAAATTTTAGACAATATTTTACCACTCTGAGTTCGAAAATTTCAAAATTCTCACTAGGTTATCCATTTTTTAGGGGTCCCCGCAAAACGAAGGTTTTGTGGGGAGAGGAGAAGCCAAGCGATGGGCAGGGGTTGGGTTGCAATATTCAAGCCAACCAAAAGCTAAGCTTGAGCTTCGACGAAAACTCCCTGCTGGGAATTTTTATTTTATTATAAGTTAATTATGCTACAGTAATGCTTATTATTTGACTATTTTTTAAGTAGCATCTCAACTTTCTTGCATGAATAGCTGTTGCCAAGCTTTAAATTAAGACTGTTTGCTATTTCTATTAGTTTTTGAACCTTTTCTTCACTGCTAAGATTTTCCATGCCGTTTTGCTGTTCAATTTCTATAAACAAACCAAGATTTTCAACCTCTTGAAGGGAAAAGTGCGTTTTGTTCTTTTTAAATATCCATAATTTTTGATTAACGGTTAAATAACTATTTAACCCCATACTGCTTAAAATATTATATGCACTTTCTTCGCTTTCTATTTTGCAAACATATTTTTGTTCACTAATGACTTCGCGGTTAGTGTTATATTCCTTATTTTTGTAGGTTAGTTGTGAATAGCTTGAATTATTGCTTGTTATTGTTCTTATAAGCAAACTGTTTTTAATTAGCTTCTCGTAGGAAATGGTTGATATTTCTTCATTTGAAAAATGCGTGAAGTATCTATCGCTCAAAGTATATTTTTCTTCTAATGTGTAGCCTTTTTCTTCAAGCTTATTGATTGCAAGGGCTAGTGGCATAAGAACTTGAACGGTTATTTCTGTTTCTTTCATATTTTTCTCCTATGCTACCACTATAGCATAAAACGCACAGCTTTGCATCAAAATATACCTGATTATTTAATTTAAAAGCGCATAAAATGCAGAGGAAAAAATCATAATTTTTAAAATTTATACAAATCTTATAAAATGTTAGGCATCTAACAAAATTGCTGGCAAGTGGTTGCTTTGTTGAAAAAATGTGTGTATAATGTTGATACGCAAAAGAGGAGGTAAATCATGTTAAGTCTTCATAAAATTTGTAAAGACTATAAAGTTGCAGACACAGTTGTTCATGCATTAAAAGGCGTGAGTTTATCTTTTAGAAAAAATGAATTTGTATCAGTTCTTGGGCCATCGGGCTGTGGTAAAACCACGCTTTTAAACATTATTGGTGGGCTAGATAAATATTCTGCTGGTGACTTGTTTATAAATGGAAGAAGCACTAAAGAATTTAAAGATGGAGATTGGGATGTTTATAGAAACCATAGGGTTGGTTTTATTTTTCAAAGCTATAATTTAATTCCTCACCAAACAATACTAGGAAATGTTGAGCTTGCTTTAACAATTGCGGGCGTGAGCAAGAATGAAAGGATAAAAAAGGCGAAGAAAGCTCTTGATAAAGTTGGGCTTGAAGGTCAGTACAACAAGAAGCCAAACCAGCTTTCAGGCGGGCAATGCCAAAGAGTTGCAATAGCAAGGGCAATAGTGAACGACCCTGAAATTTTGCTTGCCGATGAACCAACAGGTGCTCTTGACACCACAACCTCTATTCAAATCATGGAGATTATAAAAGAAATAGCAAATGATAGGCTTGTTATTATGGTTACCCACAACGCCAAGCTGGCAGAACAGTATTCAACGCGTATTATAAATCTTCTTGATGGAGAAGTTGTGGGCGACAGTAACCCTTTTTCTAAGGAAGAAGAAATAAAGGAAGTTGAACAGCTTGCTAAAGAAAAGCAAGAGCAAGAAAAGCAAGAAGAAGAAAAACGAGCAAAGTTAGATGCTGGCAAGAAGAAGAAAAATGAAAAGAAGAAAGAGCCAAAAGAAAAGGCAAAAATGAGCTTTTGGACTGCTTTTAAGCTGTCTGCTCAAAACCTATTCTCAAAGCGTGGCAGAACAATCATGACAAGTATTGCTGGGGCAATAGGAATTATTGGTGTTTCGCTTGTTTTGTCTATTTCGTTTGGCGTTAGAACCTACATCAGCGACTTGCAAAATGACATGCTTTCAGGCAACCCAATAACTATTAGTCAAACGGCAACCGACCTTAACGCTCTGCTTTCTGCTACTTCTATTGGCGAGCAGCAAACAGTTTTAAAGGAAAACGGTATTGTTAATGTAGATTCGGTTATTGAATCGCTTGTTCAAAGGTCGGGGGATTCTAGTTCATTTACAATAAATAACACTATAACTCAAGAATATATCGACTTCATCCAAGCAATGCCAGAGGAATATGTTGCGACAATATTCTTAGATTATGGGCTTGATGTTACCAATAATATATACACATCGTTTTATGAAGAAAAGGGTGGAACCGAGCAAAACTTATCGCTTAGCACGATAAAGAGCATATACACCTCTGTTTTAAAAGAAACAGACTATGCAAATTATGCTGGCTATATAACTAGCCTAAGCCAGTCATTTATGCAGGCTCCTGGCGATGAAGACTATGTTTTATCACAATATAATGTTTTAAGCGGTAAAATTGCAAGCGAGGTCAATGAGGTTATGATCGTTGTAAGTCAAGACCGTGAACTTACCGATCTGCTTTTAACCCAGCTTGGTTATTATTCTCAAGACGAGTTTTTAAACATAATATATAGAGCTGCGGACGATGAGAATAATTATCAGACGGACCTAGACAAAACAACTTTTACCTATGAAGAACTTTTAGGGAAATCTTTTGTTTATTATCCAAATGACACAGTGTTTACCGCCACTGGAGACATGTATAAACCATTCTCATATAGTCCAAGTTCAGATGGGCTAACAGGCGGGCTTGAGCTTAAAGTTGTTGGTATACTAGAGCCTAAAGAATCTATAGCTTATGGTTGTTTGTCTAGCGGATTCTATTATACTGATGCGTTAACTAACTACATAATTGAAAACAACATGCATTCGCAAATTGCAACCTACTTAAACGCGCTAGATGGCAAATCTATAACAAGTATGAACTATAACGGTATGGACACTGGTATAACATACACATATTCATATGTATACAACGGGGAAAGGCATCAAGCAACTGGTTATGTGGGCTCTGCAAATGTTATGAGTTCTTTACTTGGCACAATTGGCTTTAACATGCAAGAATACTACACGCTAACCGCCCAAAATGTTGGTGGAGTGGATATAGCTTATCAAATTAAAGTTTATCCAGTAGATTTTGAGCAAAAAGAGTTTGTTCTAGATTACCTAGACAAATGGAATTCAGACGAGGATATTGTGGTTAATGGTGTTACCATTCCTGCAACTGAGCGTGACGATATTACCTACACCGACAATATCTCGCTTATAATTTCTATGGTAAACAACCTAATAGATATCGTTACCTACGCACTAATTGGGTTTACGGCGCTTTCACTAGTGGTTTCTTGCGTTATGATAGCAATAATAACCTATGTTTCAGTTGTGGAAAGGACCAAGGAAATTGGTGTTATTCGTTCGCTTGGTGGAAGAAAAAGAGATGTTGCGCATTTGTTTAATGCGGAAACATATATTATAGGTCTTGGTTCTGGCTTAATAGGCATTGCTGTTACCTATCTACTATCCTGGGTTGCAAACTTAATTATAAGTTCTTTAACAATGGTTACAACTATCGCTATTTTCCCATGGTATTACGCTATAATAATGGTTTGCGTTAGCGTGATTTTAACCTTGATTTCGGGGCTTTTCCCATCAATGAGTGCGGCGAGGAGGGATCCTGTGGTGGCTCTCCGCGCCGAATAGACGGCAAATTTTACCACTCTAAGTTCGAAAATTTCAAAATTCCCAGTAGGTCATTTATGAAAATAAACTCCCTGCCGGGAATTTTTTATTTTCTGCTTATAGCGGCAAACTTCGCCGTCTATTCCTTTGAGGAGTTGGTAGAAATGAATTTTACGCATCTAAGTGCTATTCTCGCAAAAATTCAGACAGACAGTCGTAATATTGGGGTCCCCACAAAACGGAAGTTTTGTGGGGAGAGGAGAAGTCGGCGAATTAAAAGCGAAGTTTTAAATTATTTAAAACAAGCAAAAAATGAAGCCGAACTTTGACGAACGAGCCAGCCTGAATTTTTTTTGGTTTCTTCTTACATACATAAACTTCGCCCTAGAAAGTGTATTAAGTAAATAGCCGTTTAAGCAATTTTTATTTTCTGCTTATAGTAGCAAACTATGCCCTAGAAAGTGAGATGAGTGAATTTTACTGCTCTAAGTTTAGAAACTACAAAAATCTCAGTAAGTATTTATTTTTAGGGGTCCCCGAAAAACGAAAGTTTTATGGGGAGAGGAGAAGCCAAGCGATAGCCAAAGGGTTGGGTTATAGTTTAAGCCAACCCAAAGCCAAGCTTGAGCTTCGACGAAAACTCCCTGCTGTAATTTTTTTATTTTCTGCTTATAGTGGCAAACTATGCCCTAGAAAGTGTATTAAGTAAATAGCTGTTTAAGCAAATTTTTATTTTCTGCTTATAGTGGCAAACTATGCCCTAGAAAATGCATTAAGTAAATAGGCGTTTAAGCAAATTTTTGTATCTTTCCTACACCAACTTGCCTTCGCCCTAGAAAAGGTTGAGTTGTGTGTGTAAAGTGTGCAAAAAAAATACTTACACTAAGTTTAGAAACTGCAAGTTACCTAAGAGAAAGCGGAAAGGCTTAATTTTAATTTGTTAAAATA
>USTP01000004.1 GCA_900557695.1 uncultured Thermoanaerobacterales bacterium
CGGCAGCGTCAGATGTGTATAAGAGACAGGTATTTATATTGTGCAGGTGTGGTGGAATTGGCAGACGCGTCGGACTCAAAATCCGATGTTGGCAACAACGTGTGGGTTCAAGTCCCACCACCTGCACCAGATAAAAAAAATCCGAACCAAAAGGTTCGGATTTTTTTGTTTCTTCTATTATTTATCAATTTTCGTTTTTCACTTTTCTTTTACATCCAGATTATTTTGAAATAAGAAATTAAAAAGAAGCAAGAAAAGCTATTTAATATTTTAATATGAAAATTGACAATTCACAAAAACATTCCGCTTGTTTTATAAATTAAATGTTAACCGAAACTTTACTGAGAATTCTTCCACATCAACATTTTAAATGCACAATACAAGGCTGAATGTACATATTTACTGCACCAAATATTTCCTCTATACATATTATATATTAGATACAACATAGTTGTATCGAATTAAAAAGGAGGAAACTTTATGGCAACAACACTTACAAACCAAGCCTCTGCAACCTTCGTTTTTGAAGGCAGTGGTGATACTAAGTCAGTTACATCAAATATTGTAAACACTCAAGTTTTAGACGAATATTGCCTTGAAGTAGAAAAAGATTGTTATCAAGAATGTTTTAGAGCTGGCGAAAATATTACTTATTCTATCACAGTAACTAATTGTGGATGTAGAAACTTGCGTTGCTTCACAATTACCGATGACCTCGGTTGTGAACAAGCTGGCGACACCCCATTAACCTATTTAGCTGGTTCTGCAAGAATTAGCATAAATGGCAATACATATGAAATAGCACCAACGGACACAAGCCCTCTTACATTCAGCGTTCCAAACACCCTTGAGCCTGAAGAGTCTTTCACAATAACTTATGTTGCAACAGTAGACGAAAACATATCAAGTGAAATTCTAGAAATAGTAAACACTGTTCATGTTTCTGCCAAAGCTGCTTGCAAACACTCTTGCGAAAGATACTGTGCTAGCACAACTTCAACTCTACCTCGTTGCAATGATGCTATTCTTCGTATTACAAAAACTGCTAGTAAATCACAAGTTGGATGCCGCGATGATTTAGAGTATATTCTAACCATAGAAAACTCTGGTTATCTAGATGCAACTAGCATTATTGTAACAGACCAACTTCCAGAAAACTTCACGGTTAACAATATATTTATTGAATCAGAAGACAATAATCACAACTATGATGTTAGCGAATACGACATAGATTCCAACAATATTTTAACAATTCCTAATGCCACTGGTACAGAGATTATTGTTCGCGGTTTAGAGCCAGGTGTTAACCACACTAACTACCTTCACATACAAGGTAGCTTTAACAACAACTAGTAAAAAACGCAAAACTCTTTACATAAACATTAAAAAAGCTGTCAAAAACTCAGATTTGACAGCTTTTTATAAATTATAATTTTTTATCTTGTGTTGAAATTCCATTTTTTAATAGTTCATCTCGAACATAATCTGATAGCATATAATTCTTTTCTTGCCTTAATTTTTGACGCATGTCTGCAATTATATTAAGTAAAACCTCTTCTTTTTTACTATCAATATTGCTCTCTTTTTTTTCAAAATTAAGCCCTAGAACAAACATCATTTTACCCATAACTTCCAAAAGCTCTTCCGCCATTTCTTTAGCCTCATTGCTGGAATTTTGCAGTATGCTAGGTGCTAGTTTGTTGACTTTTAATAGTTCCGAGATCGCAAGAGGGGTGTTGAAATCTTCATCCATAGCCTGAATGAAATTATTATAAATATTTGTTACCTCGACATGTTTTGGCGCCCTAGTTTTTCCACTTGCGAAGTCATATAATTTAAAATATGTGTCTTTGATTTTTTCAAACTGTTCCCCAGCCTCTTTTATTGCTTTCTTAGTAAAATCTACAGGTGTTCTATAATGGAAAAGCAAGATAAAGTATCTAACATACATTGGGTCAAACTCGTTAAAAAGTTCCTCTAGCGTTATAAAGTTACCAAGAGATTTTCCCATCTTTGTTCCATTAACTGTGACAAGATTATTATGAATAAAATAATTCACAAACTTTTGACCATTGGCAACTTCACTCTGCGCACATTCACATTCATGGTGTGGAAATATATTATCTATTCCACCTCCATGAATATCAAAAGTGTTACCCAAAAACTTTTTGCTTAAAGTAGAGCATTCAAGGTGCCAACCAGGATAACCCTCTCCCCAAGGCGAGTTCCATTTCATAATGTGCCCGCCCTCGGCTTTTTTCCAAAGAGCAAAATCTTCAGGGGCCTGTTTATCATCTGCAACATCTATTCTTTCGCCAGATTTATTACTGTCTAAAGTTCTGTTTGAAAGCTGACCATAAGGCGCAAATTTTCTAACAGAAAAATAAACATTGCCCTTTTCAGTTACATAGCCATAGCCTTTACTAATTATGCTTTGCACCATCTCAATCATTTCAGGAATAAAACCCGTGGCTCTTGCACTAATGCTTGGCTTTAGAATATTTAGCTTTGCCATCGCATCAAAATACAGCGTTTCATACTTGTAGGCTATTTCATATGGATCTACTTTCTCTTTTTGGGCTTGTTTTAAAATCTTGTCTTCCCCATCATCCCCATCACCAACAAGATGACCAACATCTGTTATATTTTGAATATATTTAACTTTATAACCCAAAAATTGCAAATACCTATAGATAACATCAAAGTTTGTATAGCTTCTTGCATGCCCTAAATGTGGTGGACCATACACCGTTGGTCCACAAACATACATACCCACACTTCCTTTATTTATAGGTTTAAAAACTTCTTTTTGTTTTGAAAATGAATTGTAAATTCTTAATGCCATGATTTCCTCGTTTTAACTAAATGGTTCTTGCAACATTGAAAGCAGATTTAACCGCCGTAAACACTTTTCCACAGATATTGCTATCCCCTATATTATAGATAAGTGGAGCAACTCTTTCTTCTTGTAGCTTTTTAAACAGCTCATTGTTTGGCACTGTTCCAGCAGCCAAAACCACCAAGTCTGCCTCAATGCTAACTGCCTTAGGGTCGTTTTTAATCTTTTTAGCAAGTGGATTGTGGACATTAGTTGGCAAAACAGGTTCCCAAGTTGTGTATGGATAAGGTACTGTTTTACTTACATTTGCCAAAATCTCTACATTGTCTTCATTTATTGCTGTAACTGTTGCACAATTGTAGCATTTAACGTTTGCTTTGTCTAGATAATGCATTATATGCCCACGGTTTGCCGTACATGTGTGGGTCATGAGCGTTGGCGCCATCTCTACAATTGTTACATTCTTGTTTAGCTCATATTTACAATAATATGCAAGCTCACATCCAGAATCTCCGCCACCGATGATAACAATATTTTTGGCGTTTTTCAGTCTTTCAACATCTTTTAGTGCTTCAACGGCAGAGCAAACATGTTTTTGAACCGCACCCTTAATTGGTAAACCAACTTGAGAAGACCCTGTTGCAGTTATAACAGCATCAAACTTCTCCTTTTTTAGAGTATCTGCATCTACAGTTTTACCCATAACAAGTTTAAAACCTGCCATACCTTTCATATCTTCCACAAGCTTATTAAGGTAAGACACATAGTTCTTAAGCTCGTACTTTATTTTAGGCACAGAGGCTTCAACAAGAGTTCCGCCCACAACATTTTCCTTTTCATAAAGCGTTACCTCATGGCCCCTTTCCATCAAAGTTTTTGCAGCAACAACACCAGCAGGTCCCGCCCCAATAACGGCAATCTTCTTCTTTTCACTTGCTTTAGGCAAACCTGATAGTATACCCGACTCAAAAGTAGTTGTTGGGCAAACAGCACACTGAGGATGCCCCCCCTCTATAAATTCTTTTATACATGCTTCATGGCAACCAATGCAAGGGCGAATGTCCATCGTGTCGCCCTTATAGGCTTTATTTGGCCACTCAGGGTCTGCAAGAAGAGGGCGCGCAAGCATAATCATATCGCACTTCTCATCTATCAAAGCCTTTTCTGCAAGGTCTGGATAGCCTAGCTTACCAACCGCAACAACAGGCACCTCGAGCCCCATATTGCTTTTTATATTGTTGTCTTTAAAATACTTTTTAACAATTTCAGCAATCTCTAAGAAACACCCAGAAGGCATACTTGAAGGTGGATGTGGAAGCCACCAGTTGTCGTAACAACCAAGGTCCACATCAAACATATCAACACCAGCCTTAACAAGATTTTTCATATAGTCTAGAGTTTCTACAACAAGCCTCTCATCTCTAAACTTTTTAAGGCTCTTTATTTTTTTCATCCTGTCGCCATAAGTGGCATTAAGCATAAGCGATAGGTCAATTCTATACATAATTGGATAAGAGGCCCCACAACGCTCACGAATTTTGGTTACCATGTCGATACCAAACTGCTGATAGTTTGAGTATCTACCCAAAATTCTTCGATTGAAAGCAGGATTTGTCATCTGCTCTAGCAAATACCCCTCATGACCATGAAGGTAAACCCCATCAAGCCCTGCAACCTTTGCATCAATGGCAGCCTGCCCTGTTTTCTTTATTATTTTCCTACAAGCCGACCCTGAAAGCTTTTTGCAAGGTATAGCTGGGATATAGAAATTTGGATTCCATGATGCAGAAACAGGAAGCTTTAGTTGAGTGAGCAAACACTCTGGATTACCAACTCTACCAAGCCCTGCTGTTAACTGAATAAAAATCTTGGTTCCGTAGCTATGAACTTTGTATGCTAAATCACGCCACCCTGTTATATTTGTTCTGCTTCTATCTATACGCGGAAAATACGAAAGTTTATCGCCCTCAATTAAAGTTGGGTCTATACCAAAAGTAGTTGGAATTAAACCTGTGGTTATTAAACCAACACCACCTTTCGCCCTAGCCTCAAAGTATGAAATCATTCTTTCGCTAGGCCTGCCCGTTTCATCAGCCATGTTGATATTTCCCATTGGCCCCATAACTAGCCTGTTCTTAATTTCAAGTTTGTTTACTTTTATTGGTGAAAACATGTGCGTGTATGGATAAAGATTATTCGTCATAGTTGGAGCTTCCATTTTACCATTAAACCAATCACCAAAAGTGTCCTCAAGTTTTGTTAAAACTTTCTCATATTCGCTAGCGACTTCAATATTTTTATTAACCGCCATATTAGTCCTCCAACAAAAAAATTATTTACTTAATAAATAATAACATACTTAAAACTTATGGGGCAACTTTTTTAAGCCAATAACAAAAAAGAGGCTACTTTTTATCCTCTCTTTTTTTAGTGTTTTCTATAAAAACTTTGCTAAACATTGCATCGTGGCTGCCTTTCAAAACCGCAGAAACGGTCCATGAGGCAAACTTAGGAGAAATTCTATAAAGCCCACTCATTAAATGTGCGTCTAGCCCTATAACAATTCTCTTTCTTTTTTTAACTAGTCTTTTTATAATTTTTTTAGCCATTTTGCTTGCTTGCATTGAAAATCTTTGAACAAGCTTACTCATCTCTTTCTCTTCTCTAAAAAGATTTGTTAGTGTATAGCCTGGGCATACATATGCAATATACAACTGCCCCCTGTGTTCAGCAATAAGCGACTCGGTAAAATTTTTGCAGGCGGCTTTGCTTGCACTATACACAGCAGTTCCAACAACTGGGCAAAGAGCAGAAGAACTAGCAATATTTATAATTGCTCCATTTCTTTCTTCGATGTCCTGAATAAAAGTTTTGTATGAGTAAAGATGAGCAAAAAAGTTTGTTTCCATAACTCTTTTTGCCATCTCCAAACTTTGATTTTCAAATTTTTCAAAGGGCAAAAATATACCAGCATTGTTAATTAAAACATCAACCTTAAACCCCTTCCCATCAAGAGCAGTTTTTATATTTTGCCAGGCAGAGATAGACGATACATCATTAACTAAATAGTCAAAAGTTCCAGGAGAATTTTTGCCGTCTTTTTTAATTTTTTCTATATTAAAATCAATATCTTCCTTTGCCTTTTTTAATCTTTCTTCATTCCTGCTTATCCCAACAACATTACAGCCATGTTCCAAACACAAAAACTTTGAAAGATAAAAACCAATACCACTAGAAACGCCAGTGATTAGCACATTTTTACCATAAATCCAAGATTTTTTAGCCATTTTTCAACCTTTTAGTAATTAAATTTGCAGTTTTAATATGTTATTGTGTTTTCAAGCCATGCAACGCAGGTTGCCATAACACCAAAGTATACAACTGTATACGACTCATCATACCTAATATAAGAAAGCCTTAAATCTGAGTCTATAATAGCGGTAACTATTATGCTTCTAAATGTTGGATAATCTCTAAGCCCCGACATATGCTTAACCTGTTTTATGTAGTTTATAACAGAAGAATCAGTTGCAAGAGCAAATGAAATTTGGTAGGTTCCATCGCCCCTACTAGTTACGCTCTCTGTACCGCTTACAACAGTTTTTGAAGAAACAATATATGGAACACATGGAGATTCTGGGCTTGTTCCATACTCTTGCCTATACTCTTCATATGTCATAACAGATGTTGGCGTGGTTGGATATTCAGCAGAAGTGTTTGTTATTTTGCTTGCCGAATAAATTTCTGCTAGTCCAGAGTCTACATTATAAATAGAATATTCAGCAACCGACAGCATGCCCTTAGAAACATTTTCTACTTCAAACACGCTACCATTCTTGCTCTTATAGCCCCAAACAGATTGCGTGCTACCAATACTTGGTTGAACTTCTCCTCTAACCTCTGCCCTATATGCATTTTGCTGACCTAATAGATATTCGCCAGCAACAAACAACTCAACAGCACTACACCTATCTGGCGTTCTTCCCGAGGTAATAATTTGCGAATAAACAGAAGCCCCGTCATCCCTTAAACTACTTTCAGAAAAGGCGCTGTAGTCTACCCTATTTAAAACATTTGCCACGTAAAAGTTCCCAGCAAAGTATCCAAAGAAAACAGCAATAATCCCAACAAGCGCATAGCTGATAAAGTTTAAAACTTTTCTTTTTAAAGAAACTGGATTGCCTTTTTCAGTTTTTCTTACGATCAACACTTTTTGTTGCTCGCCGTTATTATCGCCACCCTCAACTAGTTGCTCAGTGTCAAACTCGTCTACCCTTTGTTTATCGCCCTCGCTTTCAAGATTGGTTTTAGATAGTGTAACCGACTGAGCAGAAGGCGCATGGTTTGACAATTTTTTTTCTACTTTTTTCTTTTGCTTTTCTAATTTCTTGCTTTCAACTTGACTTTTTTTATCCTTAGCTTTGTGTTCTCTTTTTAGCCTTTTAACGCTTTTGTTTTTTATTTTTTCGCCAGTAACTAAAGAATATTTTTGAGGTTTATCTTCATTATTCTCGTCCATACAAAACTCCTTGGCCTTTTGAACAATTATTGTTATTATATCATAAATATTTTATCAAGTAAATTAAATATGATAACATTTATTTACAGTTAAAAATACGAAAAATATTGACAATTTTTGCTCACTAATTTATTATATCAAACTGTATTCACTAGAATTTTTTTTGTTTTTGTGGTATATTTTTAAAGAGGCGTGTTATGGACTTTGTTTTAGACGCTTTAATTGATTCACTCAAGTTGCTCCCATTTCTATTTATTGCTTATATACTAATAGAAGTGATTGAGTATTTTTCTGCAAGCAAACTTGAACACTCTAAACTGCTAACAGGCAAATACAGCACTCTTTTTGCTGCAAGTTTTGGACTTGTTCCTCAGTGCGGGTTTTCAGTTGTGGCAACTGATTTATATGCATCAAAAAAGTTAAAAATAGGAACACTTCTTGCTGTTTATATAGCAACCAGTGATGAAGCGGTGCCACTTCTTTTAACTAATCCAGACAAGATATCTTCTCTTTTACCACTGCTTTTAATAAAATTTATTTTGGCAATAGCTGTGGGCTACATTGTTGACGCTATTTTTAAAAATTACAATAATAAGCGTCTTGAAGAAAGCGAATCAAACCTAATTAGTCAAACACTTACCAGTGAAAATGCAAAAGCTAATACTGTAGGCGTAGAAACTGAAAGCGAAAATAAAGAAGAAAAGCAAAGCACCAAAGCTCTTCAAAATTCAACCACAAAAGAAATAATAACACCCGTTGAAACGGAAAAAGAAGACAATTTAGGCACTTCGCTAAAAGAACATGAACATAATTGTAAAGAGCATAGCCATGAGGAGCCTAATAGTGATAAAGAATGCGATACTCATGATAGCCACCATAAAGGCTGTTGCGGGCACGATATAGATTTAAATAGCAAAGGGGCTAAGGCAAAGAAGTTTTTGCTGCACCCTCTTATTCACACCTTAAAAATATTTGCTTTTATACTTATTGTAAATTTGATAATGGGCGGAATTGTAGAACTTATTGGAACTGATAATTTAATAATCTTTCTGTCTAGTAGCAAAGCCTTTGCTCCACTGATTGCAAGCGTTATTGGGCTAATTCCAAACTGCGCAAGCTCGGTTGTTATAACCGAACTATACGCGATGGGCGGCATTGGTTTTGGAGCTTGCATGGCAGGGCTGATTGTTAACGCTGGAATAGCATTTGTTGTTTTATTCAAACAAAATAAAAATGTCAAAGAAAACTTTGCTATTTTGAGCACCATGCTTTTAATTGGAATTATCACAGGTTATGTGATTCAACTTATAGGGTTTTAAAAAACAGCCGATTTGGCTGTTTTTTATAATTGTATTTTTTCAAAGTATTTTATAAGGCCTATTTCTTTATTTGGTGCCTCCCTGCGGAATAAATCTATAATTGAGTGATTTACTTCCATAAAATGTAATCCCTCTTTATAGTCTTTTAAAAAATTATCATAGTGAGTGCAATAAACTATTTGTGCCTCGCTTTCTATTACATTTCTTTTAAGAATGGCAAGTTTATCTTTTTTTGAAACTCTTCTCGCCCCGCCAATAGCCTGAAAAACTGTTCCCACCGTTTTTAAATGATACTCTCCCAACCCAAAAGATGAAGTTACAAGCAGGGGTTTCATCCCTTCATGCTCTATTAACAAATCAAGCACACCACCTTCTTTATAGGCAATTATAAAGCCCTTCCTTTTTAGTGGTGTTTTTTGATAGGTTGACCTATAAAGTGCAAACAACTTAAGGTGTTTTCCTGGTAAGAAAGTGATCTTGAATTTGCCTATTGTAATAAAGTCATAGTCTTTCTTTTTCCTCTCAACCACAACTGTTTGTTCTTTTGGTATATTATAGCCAAGGGCAGTGTTCACAGCCGACAAAGTGCCAACAACTGTTAACTTTACGCCCGTTTCTTTTTCTACTATATCGTAAAAACTTTTAATATCTAAAACGTGGTCAAAATGATTATGTGTGCATATAATATGGCTGATTTTAGGCCGCGAGATAGATTTATATAATTCATTTACCTTGTCCTCTTTACTTTCTATATCTGCAAGTAATGCCTGATATTTTGAAAATTTTATAGGCAACCTAAAGGAATTTCTTGAAGCATAGGCATCTATCATAAAGGTAGTTTCATCATCGCCAATAATAAAAGTGTTTGCCCCCAAGCCCATAACATACGGCTTGTTCTTCACCGCATTCTTAACTTCTATTGTATAGCCCGCATACTTGCTATAAAAAGGTTCTATTTGCCCCTTTATTTCCTCTAGTTTCATAAATCTATCCCCTAACTTTATTATATAAAAACAATTGAAAAGTTTCAACAAAAAATTAAAAAACTTCGGCAACAGTTTGTGCCAAAGTTTTTACTATGTTTTAAATATTTAAGCTGTAACGCCTAATAGTTCGTCTAACTGAGTTTTTGTTAAAGTAGAGTAAACCTCCAAATTGTTCTTTCTAACAAACAACATATTTGCTTCATAGCCAGCGTCTGCTTCTTGGTCTGGGTCAGATTTACCATTGCATAGGTAAACGACGCGAGTTTCAGCCCCTTGAGTAGTGTCAATAGTATACCATAGCTTGTTGTTTTCCCCACCATATTCGGCATTGTTTAAATTAACTGCTGAATTTATTGTAACACTAACTTGTTTATATAAAACCTGTGTTCCAGTGGTATCGTCTAGACACATGAAATTAAGAGTCCACTCTTCAAAAGCAAATGTAATCTCTACATTATGGTTTCTATCAACATCTTCAAAAGATAGATAACATCCATCTTGGGTAAAGCTTTTATCATATTCTTCCCCATCAATAACAATCTTTGAAATAATGTAACCGCCTGCTGGCTCAATAAAGTACTCAAACTTCTCGCCCTTTTCAACCGTGTTGTTACCTAGTACTGAAATTCCATTTACATCTTTCTTATATACTTGCCCCTCGCCTGAGGCTATTGAAATTTTAATTGTGTAGTTCTTACTACATCCCGCAAATATTAGTGGACAAAACATAATAATTGCCAAGCATGCTAAAGCCAAACCTTTAAAATATTTTTTCATATTGCACCTCTATTTTATATTGATATTATTACAAAATACTTATAAAAAGTCAAACCATTTAAACACATTTAAGCATTAAATCTCTCCAGCATCTTCCACAGGCTCTTCTTCTGGTTCTTCTACCACGAAATCTTCTTCCCTAATCTCATACTCAAAGTGATAATATCCGTCTGCAACATCGTAGATATATCTAACTCCACCAACAGTTTTTATTGTTATTGCAAACACATAAATGTTAACATCCTCAGAATCTTTAGTAAGGTCATATTCCATAATAGTAAAGTAGCCATACGAATTTGCCCGCTTGGCATCACTAAGGTCGCCATTAAGCGCATACCTTAGGGCAACTTCAGGAGGTTGACTACTACTATACGCTCGATAAGTATTATACTGAGCTTGTGTTAAAACAACATAATAAATATCTTGATATGTATACTGCCTTACAACACCATTTGGTTGTATATCATACAGTAAATAGTTGCTATCAACTTGAACTGAAATATTTATATGCTTTTCTTTTACAACATCCTCACTTCCGTCTTCCGCTGGTAGCTCTACTATAACTTCTTCAGGATCAGTTGATTGCCCATAAATATTAAAGTAAGTAGTATCATAAACAGCATAGGCATTAAGTTCTGATTCAATCTTCACACTAGATGTTAGAACTGTGTAACTAGAAGCGTTCCCAGAAGACCATGAATAGTACCCAGATGATGGAGCATTGCTGGCTAAAATGTAGCCAGCAAAACTTGTTCCTGTTGGCCAAAGTTCACTAGAAGGAGTTGGAAATTTAACAATACATCCATTTCTAAAGTTGCTATTTGCCACACTTCCATTGTTATACAAAATATATGCCTCACTTGTTTCTTCTCTTAGTTCATATCTCCTTGTATCTGGATTCCACATATAGAAGTTTACCGACTGCCTACTAACCGCGTTATAAATAGCCACAAGCGTTGTGTTCGACTTGATTTGGTCTGAGCTCGCTGCTACAGAACCTAAATATGTATTATAACGCCATTGGCTGAAACTATAGGCTGGCATGTAGTCGTAGGTGAGGTTCGCATTACGAATTGTTGTGCCGTAAGACACAGTTGTGCTTCCCATAGTAACCGTAGTGCTACCATAGTGCTTATAAAGAGATATTTTATAAGTTTGAGTATACTCTATTGCAGAAACTGTGAAATTGGTTTTTACCGACTCAAAGCCAAGTATAATTCTGTTGGTGTCTGTACATATATTTGAAGAATCTGCTCCGCTTGTATTGTATGGAAGCATCTTGATATAAACTCCCTCTGCAATATAAGCAGTGTCACCAAGCACAGTGATGTAATCATTGTTTGATGCACTGTTATAGCTTCTTCCGTTTATCGTAACCGAAACCGACCTACTTGCAGGCACCCAGGTGAACTTTAAGTTTATATAAGCGGTTGTTCCCAAACTTGTTACATAGGAAATTGTTATTTGCCCAACATATGTTCCATCGTCTGGCATAATATCAACTATAATATCATCGCCATAATTTGCCGATAGCACATTGTTTGTGTAACTATCAGAGCTTGTGGTTTCTCTATAATTATAATTTAAATAATCACTAACCGTCTCTAAATGGAATCTATTAACATTCCTTAATTCATAAGTCATAGTGTAATTCATATTAGTGTAGTGAGCATAAAGCGAGAAATTATAATTTCCGCTGTTATAGCCTGTGCTTAATGAAGTTGTTTGCCCGCTAGAGTTTGTGTAAGACAAAGCATTTACCATTTGCTGATTTAAAACAGTAGCTGAAGTTATTTGATTCTCAGTGCTAGGCGCCGAAAGACTAAAGCTACTGCTCGAGAAAAATCCCTCAAAGTTATACCCAACTGGAGAAACTGTTGGAAGCGTTCCAAACGCAGAATCAAACTTAACTGAAACATAAATGTTTGTATATGCAAAAGATGTAGACTCACTAAGGCTGCCAAAGGTAACGGTAAATCTACCATCCACTTCATTTCCGTAGGTTTTAAGAGTTTCGTTGTTTAAATAAACATAGCCACTAAATACCTTTGCAATATATGTAGCGTAAAGCGTTATAGACCTTGAGGTGTCATCTATTTGAAGATTATATCCGCTTTGAGAATTACTTACCGAATAGTCTATAACATTCTTACTGTTTGTTCCATAGCCAAGATAACTAAGCGTGTTATTTTCAGCTTCTGTGGCGGTTAACTGAACCGACTTATATCCCATAAAGTCATAACCAAATCTTGTTATAGCAGGAAGAGTGAAACTTTGGTCGTAAGTTATAGTATATCCAGTTACAGAGCCTGAAGCAACTGTAGAACCATTGCCAGACGTTGCATCATTCATAACTATTGTAACATTGTAGGTTAAAGCATTATAATGCGCATAAATAGTTATTGTATCATTAGCAACATCTAGCGTGTTAAGCAATGCAATATTCAACCTATTGCCACTAGCTATTTGCTCTGCACCACTATCTTTGCTTTTAAACCATCCAATAAATGTGTAGCCCTGCCTTGTTAAATGCCTTAAAACACCAAAGTCATGGTCAAACACAACAGAATTGTTTCCCTCGGTTTGATTGATTGCAGGAGAAGAACCATTGCCCTCTGTTGCATCATTTGTATTATAAATTATATTATAGGTTTTAGCCACAAAAACTGCATAAAGAGTAACCTCTCCGCCATCCTCGCTCGACAGGTTTTCTCTTAAAACCTGATTTGAAAGATACTCGGCATCACTTTCTGTTAAATTACTTCCAGTTTTTCTTGTTTTAGAATAACCAACAAAGGTGTAACCAACTCTTTCAAAACCATTTGTAGAAAGATTACTATAAACATTGTAAACATGGTGGCTATCTTCAGTTGTTCCAGTTGCAATATTTTGTCCATCATCTGCACTATCATATTTTATAGTATACTCAATTGCCCTTTGATAAACTTTAAACAAATAGTTAACCTTGCTAAAGTCGCTAAATTGGTATGTAAATTCTCGGTAGCCACCCTCACTGTCAGAGCCACTTGTTTCACTTGTTGGCTCTACCAAAACTTCAGTTCCGCCATCCACAAGATATAGCCCACTCGATGAGTAGGTGTAGCCAACTATGTTATACACCCTGAAAACTAAGCTAGTGCCAACAAAAGCCACCCTGGCATAGTTCTCAACATAGCTATCTACAACTCTCTCCCCTGCTCGGTTATGATATATTGCCTTTAAATTAGACAACACTCCAAAGCCAGAGATTGGGTCTAGAACATAAGTGTCGCCACCTCTACCTAAATAGCTTTCCATATCAATATAACTTAAGGCTTCTTCAACTGCTAGCCTTGCTGACATATTTTCACCATCAAGATTTATATCTGCCTTTGTTAGTTCACTACTTATAGTTACATCGCCTAAATATGTAGTAGTTAGTTTGTAACTACTAGATTCCGAAACTAAGGTGTTTAGGGTTAGCGTTCTTATGCTGTTTTCAAGCCCAATAATAAGATATGAATATGAAGATAAACTATTTATATATCTCTTATAAACACCTTTTAAAACCACAGCCCCTGTTTCAATAGATATTTCATCAAGAGTCTTTCCAACATATGTATCGCTACCAGTTGTTATTGCAACGCTAAACGCCCCATCATTTTGGTTTGCCATATAAACCTGCAATATTCTATATTGCATGTATTCAACATTGATTTCAATATCTGCACATATGTCGTTAACTACAATTTGAAGCCCTCTAGTGCTTCCTATCCATTCAATACTAAAGCCAGTGCCATAAAGTTTTGCTCCACTTGCCATTCTTTCAAACAGCTCGGCACTTGCCACAAGATTGAAGTCTTGACTAACCGACAAGGTGGTATCATTGCTATCAGAAATTGTTGGGTATGCAAAGTTATACAAAGTGCCATTATATCTAACTGAAACAGCACTTATAAAGAAATAATCGTTTGGTCTAACAATGTAAATAAGTTTCTCAGATGGTTTAAGCCCTGCATACTCTAAACTATCTAAAGCAACTGGCTGAGATATATTGTTTTCATAATAATTGCCACTAAAAGTCATTCCATCCGCATCTGAACTTTCATCTCCTATATTAGTTAAGTTAATGCTTACATTTGATGAAATATTATCAAAAGCAAGAGAAACATTATGACTATCATTATTAGTAATAGTTAAGCTATACTCATATCGGTTTTGCAAAACATACAAAACAATTTTTAAAGCAACATCGCCAACTGTGTAAACTTCAGTTCTGTTACCAGTGTCATCATAAGAAACTACTTTGTTTGCATAATTGCTTGTTAGGTTATGAATATATCTATTATTATCCTTAGCGTAGGTATACGAAAACTCAATAGTTTGGTCATCTATAGTTATATTTCTTAAGTAAACATCGTTAGTTCTATATGAAGAGCCATAAGATGTGGCACCCATTGGCAAAACAGAGTATTCACAAACAGTTCCATTGGTTATTAGCTCATGAATATAAACCCCATTCCCTTGATCCACAAGCCCTAAGCCACTAATTGTTCCAGCGCTTCCTTCTATTCCTGGAAGCAAACCTATGCTTAATGTATTTGTAAACTTAGTTGAATCTATTGTTGCCACAATTTCAGCGTGTTTAACAGAAGAGCCATCTGTAGCGCCAGAATATGTGTTGCTTAGAACTATCCGCACATCAAAACCATCTGTAACAACTGTTACATAACTTGGCAACGAACTTGTATCTAGATTATAAGCATCTTGGCTATCTGGGTCCCACTTGCCTTCTAGTAGATAGGTTTCATATGTTCCATCACTTTCATAAATTCTAATTTGAAGAGAGATTATATAGTATCCCGCAGCAACAAAAATATTGGTTGTTAATGGTTCGCCTTGCAATATATATGAGGTATATCTAACGCCATTAGTTATAGCGGTTGAAACCCATTCATAGTCGGCCATATCAACAATGGTGCTAAAAGTAGCTTTAGCCCCTCTTGGGGTTGAACCATCATATGAGGCTTCACTTATATCTTCAGCCCTGCCGCCCTCACTTATTACTTGGTTTGAAGCTAAAATTTCTAGATTTGCATATAAAACCTGTTTTGTGTAATGAGCGTAAAGCGTTGTTGCAGGAGTGGCAGTAACTCTTGAAGTGCTAGTGTACATAGTGCCACGATTTATAACTCCAGCTTCTTCAGTGAAAGTAGCCGAGTCTGACCAGCCAACAAAAATATACACCTCTAATTCGTCTTGACTATTGTAGCCAACAATATTTGGCAACTCTCCATAAGTTTCACCAAAGGTTACAGTTTTAGTAACACCCTCTAAGAAAGCATCATTTACTGTAAAATCTCCAAAGGCACTATTAAAATAAACATCTGTAACATTAAAATTAAAGCCAAGAACAGGTATATTTTGATATGTATCAAGGTTTGCATTAAAGGTTACTTCATACTCTTTTGGCTTCCATTTCGCATAAAGAGTTAAGTTGCCCACAACTTGATATATAGTTTCACTTGTGTATTCAAGCGCGTCTTCTTCAGTGCTATTAAACCACCCAACAAAATCATATCCAGCAGGCTCATAATCAGTGCCTATAATAGTAAACAACTCCCCAACTGGTTGATCAAAAGTAACAGTTGTTTGAACATCAGCTATTGGTCTGTTGTTGCTTACATAATAAATTAGATATTCGTTAGGTTCATAACTAACATTCAAATTGAATGTTGCAATTTGAGGAAGCAAACTACTTGAAATGAAATATGACTCGCTTCCTTCTATAAAGCTTCCGTATTCGTCTATAACCTTGTTTTCAGTGTCTTTTATAACATATCCTCTAAATGTGTAGCCATCTCTTGAAGTTGTTGAAACGCTTTCTCTTCTAAAATAATTTTCAAAGCCAAAGTAAGCAGGGTTTCTAATAATTGAAACATCTATACCATAACCGTAGAAGAAATAAACTTCTTCAACTAAAACTTCTTCGTAAACAATCTCCTCGCCAGCATTTTCTTCTTCGCCATCCCCTAAAGCTGGCTCGCCCTCTTCTGCGCCCTCTTCAGGCTCTTCCTCTTCCACTTTAACTAAGTCTTGCAAAATAAGTTTTGAATAACTTTCACATAAAGTCACATTCAAACGCACATAACTATAACCGCTTTGAAGTGGTAGCGAATAACTATAGATTGGTCCATCAATATTAACAACTTGCCCCCCTTCAAACTCTTCATAAGTTGAAGTGGCTGTGTTTGCATAAATTACAGATATGCCAGTTATAACATAATATGAATTTTTAACCTGAATTCTTGCTGTTCCTCCACTTAACGAAACAGTAAATTTATCATAGTTGTTTGAGCCAGAAGAATAGCCCATATAACTTGTGCTTATGCTTCCATAATATGCATTTCGCAAAGTGAAATTAAGTGTGATATTTGTGGCTAAATTTGATGATAAAACTAGCCCCCCATCATATCCAGCCCCCGCATAGTCTACATCTCTTACCGCTTCGGTAGAAGATCCAATATATGTAACCGCCTTGCCGTCTAGCTCACCAGCAGCCCTAACATTATTTGCCCAGTCTATGTCTGCAATTATTTTACTTTCGGTATAATAAGCCATGGTAGACTCTACACCTTCATTGTTAGTTGTTTTTGCATCTATAGTTGCAACATACGAGTCTTTAAACGCCATGGTTACCATATAGTAGAAATCTGGGTTGTTAACATTGCTTGGAAGCGAAGCAGAACTATTTGATGTATAAAGCCTAATTATTCCAATAACAAAGTTTTCTCCAACAATGGTATACAGCCCATCAAAACGGAACCAATAAGTTTCGCTATCAAGAGTTATTGTGTAGCGAAGATTACTTTGGTCATCAAACTCTGGAACCAAAGCCTTTTCCTCATCAGTTAAACTACTATAGGTTTTAAAAACACTAGTTCCAAGTTCTCGCAAATTTAAATCAAGCGAGTAGCTTGCTGTTCCCACACCAGAAGTTGGGTCTACAGTTATGTTTGAAGCCTCTAGGGTTTGATTACCAGCAATTATATTTTTATTAAAACCACTATAGCTACTACTATTGCTCGCCGAAAAATTAGGGTTTGACGATTGTGTAAAACCAAAACCGTTAGACACCTCAATTTCTAGCTGTTCAAGAGAAATAGATGTGTTTAAAGGTGCTATAATATATAAGGTTTGCCCATCTATATTTAGTGACACTTTCTTTAAGTTTTCATCATAATTTAAAGTAATTTTTGTGTTTTGGTGCAGTAGTTTTCCAGTAAAATCGTAAACATTATATGTTTCATGATTGGTGGTTGTAAAATAGTAACCTATACCCATAAAAACATAAGAACTATATTCCTCTGCAAAATTGAGAATTCTAGCAATTTGCCCACTTGAATTAAGAAGATAATAATTAACCCCGTCAAAGCCAATAGCATTACCACTTGTAAATGGTGAAACTCTTTCAAATGAACGGCCAGTTAACTTTTCCCCACTTAAACTATATAACATCTTTTGACCAATGCTAGACGACACTATAACAGCTCCACCATAGTTAACTTGGTTTATCTTAAGCCCACTTGCCGTGTTGATATTACCTTTGTTTTCACCAGAAAAATCAATAATAGTAGAGTTTTCCCCACCACTAGTTAAAAGGGTTGTTCCACTAAAGCCAACAATTTTGCCATATGCAACATAGTCATACGAAACTAAGCTATAAATTTTATAGCCTGATTTCGTGTTCTCAATCTTATAGTAATGTATGGTTTGGCTTTCGCTCGACACTTCCTCTTTGTTTATAACATCACACTCTAAGCAAGCAAAATATCCACCATCAAGATTAGTCGTAACCGCCTTTATAACTTTCCCATTATTTTCCAGCAAAAACTCAAGACCACTATTTAAGTCATAAACTCTGTATAGCAATTTATAGTTTCTCTTTTGCCCATCAGACAAACTTGCAGTTATATCAAAATTGTCATCGTCAGTAACCGACATGGTTTCAATAAGCAATTTATCATTTTCAAGTTTCACGGCTCGTGTATAACTAGACATATAATACTCACTACCCGTAATTAAACTTGTTAAATTTCCACCATTTATAACTATTTTTCCATCATTTTGAAAAGTTTTAATTAAAGCAAAGTTTGAAGCAGCATCAAAAATATCTGTTCTATCAACATATGAAGCAATAACTAAATTTCCAGCAATATTAACGCCAATGCATTCTTGTCCAAAAGTAACATTAAACACACGAGTTAGCGACACTGCGTCAACAATAGTTGCTCCAAGCTCATAAATGTTTTCACCATTTTCAATATAGTGAATTTCATCATAGTTTTGAGTTTTTAAAAGCACAAGATTGTTTTCGATTTCAATTGACATATTTTCTAGATTTGAAACAATCTCACCAGAAAGTAAACTTATTAGCTTTGTTACCCCATTTTGCTTAATTAAAGCCAAATTGCCCACAATGCTCTGAACACTTTCAAAATCACCAATCAATCTTAAATTAACATAAGAATTGTCCTTTATAGAATAAATGCCATAAATAAGAGTGTTTGTTTTGGTTACCACATATGAGTCGGTATAAAAAACAATATCGCCCATAAGCTCATTATCAAACTTGGTAATATCAATTTGAGTGAACGAAGGAGATTCGCTTATAGCATTAACAGCCTCTCCAAAACTTTGCTCTCTTTTAGAAAGTATATTAGAAGAGTTATCTCTAACAATAAAGTAAATTCCTATACCCATGCCAAAAATAATGATAGCAACAAAAACTATCAATAGTGCAAGTTTAAGCGTTCTCTTTTGTTTTGTAGTAACTAACATTTCTAACTCCCAAGCTATACGGCAATATTCAGTAAAAGTTATAGCCCAATATATATAATAAATTATATATAGTGTAACAAAAGATTAAAAAAAATCCAAACATTTTACAGCTCAATTAGGCATTATTTTATTTATGAATTATAAGCGAATAATAAAGAAACAATTAAACAGCAACAATAAGCAGGGTAACAAATAAACCATAAAGCCAAATAAATTTAAACTAGTAAAAATCAAAGGCAAAAGCAAAGTTATTGTTATAACAACACAAAAAACTGCAAATATTTCGATAAATACACTCAAATTGTGTTTTTTAACATAAAATTTAATAAAATTGCAGTTTTTTAAGCAACAACTTTAAATTTAGTTTTTGCATTCATTCACAAAAAAATTACATATTTATCAATTATATTGCGTTCATCCTTTTAGCGATAATTATTTTAATTATCATAAATAGCAAACATAACAACCCTATAAACGGATAAACAAAATCAATTATTTTTGAAAAACCAACAAAACTTAATGTAAAAGAAACACACAAACATGCTAGCGTGGCCCATGGTCTTTTAAGTTTGCTTAACAAAAGTTTTGAAGCACCATATGCTGTAGACAGAAGCGTGGTTACTATTCCAAGCATTACAACAAAACTGTAAATAAAACCTATCACACCGCAAACATTGTCTGCAACTTCCACCATCAACATTTCGCCATCCAAATTTCCACCAAACAATAACAAAGACAAACTTACTATCCCTAGCGCCACAAACACAAACACCCCTATCAATACAGAAGTAGTAATTTGCTGTTTATTACTTGTAAGTTTATTCGCAATTTCACAGAGCAAAGGAAAAACAGTAAATATATTCATACCCACATATAAAAGCGGCATATATAAAAGCCCAATGTTAAAAAACCCTACACTAGCAAAATTAAATGTTTTAGCTATCAGTCTAATACCAAAAACCAGCACCACAAAAACCAGCATACCAATCGATAAAACAAGATTAGCGCTATAAACCCCATCATATACCTTAATTAAGTAAATGTAACACGCAAACAGCAATACTATTTTTAATACACAACCAAATATTAAATCCACTTTCCATATTTCAAACATACTATCAATTCCAGCAAACATTGCACTGCATATAGATATTTGGCAAACAAACAAAACTATATTAAATAAATTATCTGTTTTAGTATTTTTATTGTCATTTTGAATAGTTGATGCGTTTTTTATGCTAGTTTCTGCATTTTTGCGTTTTTTATTTTTATGACTAATTTTAACCTTGGCTTCATTTAAGTCTTTTGCCTTGTATAACTTAAAAATTATAAATGAAAACAAACCAAACAAGAACCCAGTTGTTAAACAAAACAACAACGAAAGATATCCATGTCTAACAAAAAATGATACTATCTCTTTACCACTGGCAAAACCAACCCCTACAATTGCACCCACTATGGATAGGCTAATACACAAACTTTTCTTTAACGCCGTCATATTTAATTTTATGAGAGCAAATGCTGCTATATGAAGCCAATCATTTCTTGATTTTAAAATAAAAAAGAGCCTAAATTTATTGGCCCTTTTAAATTTTCCTTATCAAAATATTTCATCCTTATATAACAAATTAAATATTTTGCATGTGAAACATTTTAAAACTACTTAATCTTTAATGTAAATAAATCTTCCACAATTTTCACATTCAATAACTTTTTTCTTTTTAAGATCTGAAAGCTTGCCAGCTGGTATCTCCATATGGCAACCTCCGCATCTACCCTTGGTTTCAGCAACAAATATTGGAAATAATTTACCATCTGCTTTTGCATTATATTTTGCCAAAACCGCAGGGTCTACTTTTGCTCTTTGCTTTGCAAGTTCGTTTTTAAGCTTAGCAATTTCTGGATCTAGCCTTTCTTTCTCTTTACCAAAATTAGCTTTATAAATATCTAAGTTATGTTTTGCTTTTTTGGCATTGTTCATAAGAGATTCAAACTCTTTATTAGCGCTAGCAATTCTAGATGCTAAAACATTGATATTGTTTTCCAATGTGTTTGCAGTATTCATAAAATTGTTAACAGTTGCCCTTAATTCTTCCACATTGCCCGAATTCGCCTCATCAACGCTTTTCGACAAGGTTTCAAGTTTGCCTACAAACTCATTATAGAGTTTGATAGCTTTTTGATATTGCTCAGTTAAATTTTGGGCAATACCCTCTAATCGAATAAGCTTAGCCTGCCCATCTTTCAAGTAGTGTTGCATATCACTGGCATTTTTTCTATTTGAGCTGGAGTTTAACTCATTTTCTAGTTTCCTTAATTTTGAATCAATCTCCTGATATTTAATTATTTCTTGCATCATATACTCCTTTAATTTTTAGCCTCAGCCAAAACTTCCTTCGCCATATTGATTTTTTCTTTTATTATTTTTGAATTGCTTTTTTCATATATGACTTCATTGTTATTTATATATTCACTTAAATACTCAATAAAATCATTACCCTTAAGGTCAAGGTTAGTCAAACCAAATTCTATTTGCTTTTTACTAAGATTTTGTTTATTAGTTGAAAATCTAGCTACTATTGTATTATAAAACTTTTTTCTATCTTTTACAATAAAATCTTTTAGAATTTCATAATTATGCTTTATTAAATATTCTCTAAGATTTATCGTATTTTGCATTGGCTGAAAGATAAACTTATCAAATGTTATGTCTGTGTTTTCCTCTAGTATTTTAATAATTTCATTTCCGCCCATACCCGCAATAACAACGATTTGAGCCTCGCCCTTATTTAAAATTTTTAAACCATCCCCAACTTTTAAGAAAATTTTATCCAAAAATCCGTATTTTTTAGCAAGATTTGCAGTTTTTTCAAGGCTAGCCTTGCTAATGTCTGTTGCTATAACTGCTTTTGCCCTGTTTTCTTCAATCAAAACTTTTGTTAAGTATCCATGGTCGGCGCCAATATCTGCAACTATTTTATCTTTATCGTTTATCAGCGTGGCTATCGCTCTAATTCGTTTTAAATTACGCATTTATTAGTCTTCCAAAAAGTCTTTTAATCTTTTGCTTCTTGAAGGATGCCTTAATTTTTTAAGAGCCTTTGCTTCAATCTGCCTAATACGCTCTCTTGTTACATTAAACTCACGACCAACTTCTTCGAGCGTTCTTGGATGACCATCATCAACACCATATCTTAGCATTATAACTTTTTGTTCACGAGGAGTTAAGGTGTTTAAAACATCAAGAAGTTGCTCTTTAAGCATTAGATTAGTTGCCGACTCTGCAGGGTTTGCCGCCGTTTCGTCTTGCAAGAATGTTCCAAGATTGCTGTCTTCTTCTTCGCCAACTGGCGTATCAAGTGATATTGTTTCTTGAGCAATTTTTTGAATATCGCGCACTTTTTCCTCGGAAATACCCATCTCTTTTGCGATTTCTTCGGTTGTAGGCTCTCTACCAAGAGTTTGAAGAAGGTTTCTTGCAACTCTAACTTGTTTGTTTATAGTTTCAACCATATGAACAGGAATTCTTATGGTTCTAGCCTGGTCTGCAATTGCACGAGTTATAGATTGGCGAATCCACCATGTTGCATAAGTTGAAAATCTAAAGCCCTTTGTGTAATCAAACTTTTCAACCGCTTTCATAAGCCCAAAGTTACCTTCCTGAATTAAGTCAAGAAACAAAAGCCCACGCCCCACATATCTTTTTGCAATAGAAACAACAAGCCTTAAGTTTGCTTCCGACAATCTACGCTTAGCAGATTCGTCACCATTCATCATCCTAACGGCTAGCTCAACCTCTTCTTCACTAGTAAGCAAAGGAACCTTGCCTATATCTTTTAAATACATTTTAACAGGATCGTCAATACTAGCCCTGTTCATCAGTTCCTCAATTTCATTATCGTCTTGAACCACAGTATTTTCGATAAGTTTAACGCCACTTTCTTTAATGCGTGCCAAAACTTCATCAATTTCATCAGCATTAAGTTTTGCAAACCTTTCTGAAACATCTTCAATATTGATACTTCCAGTGCGTCTACCAATTTCAATAACTTTATTTATTTCTGCTTCAACTTTAGCTTTCATGGTTTATAACCCCACCTTTTTATTTTTTATATTATTCATAAGTTCTTTAATTTCAGTTAAAATTTGTGCCCTTTTTTCTTTTTCGGGTTCACTGTCTAAAAGTTTAGTAAGCCTTGCAATTTCTTGCTCAGTGTAGTTTTTGTATATTATCGCCACACAATCTTTAAAATAGCCTTGATCATTCTCATCTCCAAAATTCTTCATTAAATAGTTGATTATTTCACTTGCAAGCTTAGCATTTGCGTTTTTTTGCTCTTCATCTAATTCGTCTTCATCCTCTTTTGCCACGCTATTATAAAACATTTTTGGCATATCTTTTTCACTTGTTGTTTCTGCTAGCTGAACAATTAGTTTATAAAATTTATCGCGTCCATCTGTGAAGTATTTAGAAATATCGCTTTTAAAGAATGCATATGGCTTTTTATGCAACATTGCCGACAGTATGAATTTTTCGGCTTGAACAACCTTGTTATCAACTGGTGTTTTTTCTTGAACTTTTGCAGGCTCAGCATTCACGGCATAACTAGTTAAATTTGTTTTACTTCCTTTATTTCCATCTCTACTTTCAAGTTGCCTTCTAATAAAATCTTTCATAAGTCCAGAAATTGCACTAACTTTATCAATATAAACTTCTCGTTCAACTTCACTAAGCCCCAAAAGTATTTCGATTGCCTCGTTAACATACTTGGTTTTACCATCTGAAGAAGAAACATCGTGCACTTTCTTCAAAAATTCTAGTTTAAAGTCTATTAAAGGCAATGCCTTTTCTAAAAGTTTTCGATAACCCTCGCTTCCATATTTATTTATAACATCATCAGGGTCTAACCCCTCTGGCATGCTAACCACATAAACATCTAGCCCACAGTCTTTTAAAATGTCTAACCCTCTAAGCGTTGCTTTCTTACCAGCAGTGTCACCATCATAGCAAATGTAAACCTTGTCGGAAAATCTTTTAATTAGTTTTGCCTGGTCGCTAGTTAAAGCCGTTCCCATACTTGCAACTGCAGTATTAAAACCTGCCTTATGCAAACTCACAACATCCATTTGCCCCTCAACAACAATTAAGGGCTCAATCTTGCCTTGAGTTTGTTTTGCTTTTTTAACAAGATTTATTGCATAAAGATTTTTACTTTTGTTAAACAAAACTGTGTCTGCCGTGTTGATATACTTCGCATGATTTGGGCTCGACTCTAGCGTTCTGCCACAAAATCCAATCACATTAGACGCCGTGTCCATAATTGGAAAAACAATTCTTCCTCCAATGGAATCATAAGGCTTTCCATCTTTATATTTAATAATACCAACTTTTTGCATCTCTTCTAAACTATAGCCCTTGCTTTGCAAATAGTTTATAATTTCATAGAAGTTTAAAGAAAAGCCCAGCCCAAAAATTCTAGCAATTTGCGGAGAAATATTTCGCTTTTCAAAATATATACGGCCCGCAATAGATTGAGGAACCTTCAAATTGTCTACATAGTGCCTAGCTGCATCTTTCATTAAAGCAAGAAGCCTATCTCGCTCTTCTTTCTTTTTCTTAATGCTGCCCTCGTCTGTAACGCCATCGGAGTAAGACGGAACCTCCATGTGCGCCCAATCTGCAAGAATTTGTACAGCGCCCTTGAAATCTACTGATTCAATTTCTTCAACGAACTTTATAACATCTCCGCCTGCGCCACAGCCAAAGCAATGATAAAATTGGTCATATCTGTCTCTTATACACATCTCCGAGCCCACGAGACTCGACGTCATCTCG
>USTP01000005.1 GCA_900557695.1 uncultured Thermoanaerobacterales bacterium
TTTATATTCATTTACGCTTTTAATTTTATCTTCATCAATATTTGCCATTATTGTTATATGTATATCGTTTTCTTTATTAAAGCATCTATCTATGTTTTCTTTCACCGAATTAACCGTAACCTTTTTAATTTGTTTTTTTGTAAAACTGTTTGATTTTTGCTTTTCTTTACCATACTTATAATACAATGTTATCTGGTTAAGTGCATGTGATTGAAAGGAAGTAAAACTTGGTTTATCAATACTAACATAATAACCTTCTTTAAAGTCTTTAACATCATTTTCTGTTAGCTCGCCATTTTTAAGCTTTTTAATGGTTTCGCCAATCACAGAAAATATCTTTTCAACATTTTCAAACTTACTGGTTGTGAAAGTGAATATATAGGCTATCTTATCACAATTGTCATTATAATACATATATGAATCGCAATCGTAAACATATCCGTTTTTTCTACAAACATAGAAGAACATATCATCACGCAATGAGATGGTTCTAGATATACAATTAAAGTTATAATCGTATCTATAATTTTCGCCCTTTGTATCCATTTTTATAGAAACCATACATCTTATAACGCTATTATCATTTTTAACAAAATTTATTCCCTGTTTTTGAGTTAGTGGATAGTAAACAAATGGTATTATATTAGATTTTTCTTTGGGCTCATTTATTTTAGACAAATAATACTTTTTAACAAGCTTTTTTATCTTATAAAATGGCAAGGTTGTAGCAACACTTACAAAAAATTTGTCGGTAACAAAGTGCTTGTTTCTAAAGTCTAAAAAATCTTTTGTTCTTAAACCTTTTAAGAACTTTTCACTTCCAAACCAATATTCAACATAATCATTGGTGTTTTTATATTGCTCTTTTATAAAATAAGTGTGGTTTAAAAATAAATTTTTTCTCAAATCATTAACATCACTAGCTGCTTCTTCCAAAATAACATCAGCTTCTTTATCTATGTAGGCTTGTTCAAACTTACTACCAAGCAAAACATCACTTGAATACTCAAAGCATTTATCTATGCGTTTATTAGACTCATAAAAATTAACCGCCATATAATAGTGATTCGTGCAGGCATTTAAATAAGTAATTTTGCTTTTATCTTTTATAATGTCATCCACACTTCTTTTATTTGTGCCCTTGAAAAGCATGTGTTCAAAAAAGTGGGGCATACCATTTTTCTCATACATAGCGCCACAAAAAAAGCCTGCATACATTGCTGTTGCATTTCCAAGCTTTCTTTTTTTGTATATTATTGCTGCTCCGTTTCTAAATCTATAATATTTCTTTAGCATTTACTAACCTTTATCTAGTGACTTTATTTTTTATACAAATTATAACAATTAACAATATAACATTTATAGTAACTAATAGCATACCAATAATTTGAAGCATTGTCCAGGTGTCTGCCTCTAGGTTATATGTGTAAATATAGCCTGTGTAAACATTACCTTCTTCATCATTAAAGGTAACTAAAGTAAAATTCGTTATAGTGTCGCGCTTGCCAATAACTTTAACTCTTGCACCTTTGTTTAACATTAGTATTGTTTCTCTATCTTCACTAGTTGAAGTAAATATTTCACTATTGTTTCTTAAAACCGTTGCATTTGGAATTATGCGGTCTTCAAGACTAGAGCTTTCAATTATACGCGACCTATCTATAAAACCAACATCTGTGCCATTTACCCTAACTAGTAGATATTTTGTGTTTAGTGAAGAGTAGTCACAAATAGGGCTTAAAACCTCAAGTCGAGATGAATTTGGAATTACTCTTATCTGAGTGTTTAAATCGTCTTCAATAACGCTTGGCATTGTATAAAGCTTCGTGAATGCTAAAACTGTTGTGTAGGTGTTCTCAAATTCAGTTTCAAATAAAATGGTAGTGTCGATACTTGCAACATAGCCATAATAATTTGTGCTCCCTAAACTATACATAACATAATACCAACCAACAATTGGTTCGCCCGTGCTTGCGTTAAACCCTTCACCAATTACAACCAAATTATCATTAACTTCAGCCGTGACTATTGCATCTTTACTATAAGGGCTTTCTTGGATGCTTGTTGCCTTAATAACATCAAGGTAGAGGAATTGGTCGCTTTCACCAAAAGTTGTGTTTATTTCACCGTTTTTAAGCTCATTTTGCTCATATCCAGATGGCTGCTTTATATCAAAATTATATATTATAACTGACTGATTTTCGTTAGAAATTAAGCTTAGGGTAGACATATTTCCATCGGCATCACTAGCAATAAAGTTAGCTTCAATTAAAATATCTTTGCCATCTAGGTGACTTAATGAGGCGGAGGAGGGGGATATTTCTAATGTATAAAATTTAACCAAACTAGTTGTTGTAACAGCCAAAGCATCAGTTTCTTCAGATAAAGTTACAGCAGATATATCAAGAATTTCATCACCATTAGTTTCTAAGCCAGTTACAGCAGTAACCGTGTAAACCTGCTCTACAGAAGCAATATCAAGCTTAAATGAGAAAATATTTTGGTCGTTTACAAGCATAACAAAAAGCATTTCTTCCGACTCGGTTATATAAATATGATTATATTCGCTTAGGGAAGCCTGAAACTGCTCGCCGATTTTGAAGGTTTTTATATTTGAAACACTGATAACATTATTATCCACCGATATTTCAGCTATTTCAAAACTATCTGCGATTGGGTTTTCTGGGCACAAAACAATATAGTCTTTTTGTGCAATAGAAACAATTTTAATTGTTTTTGCAGTTTGAATAGTAGAGAGCTCGGTTTGGTTAAATGTGACAGTTTCAAAAGAGTTTAATGTTATGCAAGTAAAAGACTCGCCATTATACATCATTAGAATGTTGTTATAAACAATAATGTCTTTGAGATTATAAAGCCTGTAATGGTTATAATCTTCTTTAAAAGTTCCCGTGGCTTTATCAATAATTTTTATTGTGCTATCTGCCTTGTCGTAAACATAAATATAATTACCGTAAACTTTTACAAAACCTAGATCTACTAAAAATAAAGAGTCTTGCACAATTTCTTCATTATTTTCAGTTTCATCCTCGGCTAAGACTATTTCGTTTAAAAAGGACGAGGAAAGGGAACTGGAAGAAGCTTCCAGTGCCCCATAAGTTGATATTACACTTAAAACCATAAATGCAATTGCAAATAAGGTTGTTACAATTTTTTGCTTAAAGTTTTTCATTTTTTTCGTCCTTTTAGTTTATATTTTAGAAGAAGTTTAAGTTGGTCATCCATTCAAATATAGTACTATCTCCATTTGCTAGCATTATAATACCATCAATCAATTGCAATAGTGGACTATAGAATATCCAAGCAACCAGCGCATTAGATACTGGAATATTATCCCAATCGTGCAACGCACTCATGATTACTTCCTTTGTTCTTATATCTACAACAGAGTTAATATAATCCATTCTTTGTTCACTAAATTGTTCATCTGATATACTTATAAGAGAGTGGAGCATTCTAGAGTAGGTACCCTTGTACTTTTCTTGTCCATTAAATATACCAACAATATAGTTACCAGCATTTTGCCACCAATTTAGTGTGTTAGACGAAGAGTCGGTTGTTTGGTTTGCAAAATTGTTGTCGTAAGTCATACTTGAGAAAGCATTGCCACTATTATTTGAAGTATACTTCATTGATGCCCCTCTATAATAGTCGTAACCTTTATCAGCAGACCACAATATAGTGTTCCAAAGAATATAGTTATCATTGTGTTGCATAATTTGGTGTTCTTGCAGTATGCATTGAGAAATAACCAAATCATCGCTGTTCATATAGTTGTTGTAGAAGTTGTAGCTTATTCCTTTTTTGTAATAGTCGAACACTTCTATAACTCTATAAGTTAAGAAATTATCAGCATCAAAAACATACTCAGGGAAGTATTTATTAAATAGGTTTCTAAATGCAGATAACGTTACACCATAACTAAAGTAATATGATAATTGGTCGGTTATGCTTGAAACAAGTTGTCCCGTTTCTCCATTGCCTAAATATATCTTGCCAGCGCCCTTTTCATCTGTTGTTCCCGCAGTGATAGAGTGCAAGAACTCAAACAATATTTTAGCTTTTTCTTTATCGTTTCTATCCGCCGTAGCATCATTTATTATTGATTCTAGCATCTCAATAACCAACTGACCATTTTCAACAACTACTAGGAAATATGCTTCAATTTCATAATCGTGCTCATGAACATAAGACTGTGAGGTTAATTTAGCACATTCGGTTGCCGACCTACATTTCAACTTGCTTAGCCCTGTTTTAGGATTTGAAGTTGCACCTGTTAAATAAACACCATGATTTACATTTGTTCCGTCAAAGGTTATAACAGCTTCTACAGGCAAGGCAACTTGCTGCCACTTTATAACCATGTTTACATCAAGGTTACCAACATCAAATTCTGGGTCATTCATAAAGTCGTCTGAGTCAAACAAACCTATGTTAAATCCACTCACATAATAGCTGTTATTTGTCATTTCAGCCTGCGTGGTAGGGGAATAACCTATAAGCTCAATAGAGTGAGGAATAATTGAGCCAGGTAAATTACTTGGATTCTTATTTATTTGAACCCTAACTGTAGGGAAGCCCGCCGTTGAAGCAACAACTTTATAATTAAGCTTTATTGTACCATTTTCAACATCAATTTGAATATTATCGCCAGTAATTTGACTACTATCATAAGCCTCGCCATCAATAGTTAATGTAAACAAGCCTGGTTTTAAGCTATAAACAGTTGTTCCATCAACAGTAGATGCGTTTATATAGTTATAAATATTGTCCATTTTGAAGTTGCCATCACTATCTATTTCACATTGGTTATAACTAAATCCGTTTTGATACAATTCTTCAAGAGAACTAATGTATTCTGAATTATTATCGTAATACTCATTCAATAGGTCTAGCTGATAAATGTAGTCAATTCTTTGATAAGCCAGTGTTCCATTGTTGTTCTTAGCAATGTTCACATATTGGTTACTTTTATAACATAAAGTTCCCGTTTCCTTACTATAAACCCTACTAATTAGCGACTGTGCAACTTTAGTTGGATATCCAATTTCATTGCCATTGTAGTCGTTAGTAACATAAACATAAGGATCATTTGAAGCAATTACTATAGTTGTTGTTGTTTCTGCAGTGTTCCTATCTGATGAACCTAGTGTGGTTTCAAAAGTGTATCTTCCTGCAGATGGGTTAACCCAACCAGGTTGATTGCGTATGTAGTCGGCATAGGTTAGATATGTGTCGGTACTAGAGGTTGAAACAAGAGTGTCTGTGCTAGATACGCCAGGTAGCTTAGAGTTTAAAGCAGAATCTGCATAAGTGTAGGTAGACAAAATTTCAGACAACTCAATGTTCAATTGATACGACATAAAGGTGTAATAAACATTTATAGTCATATCGCTGTTGATGTCATAAATATATAGATTATTTCTTCCTGCCGAGCTAATAAATTCGCCCTCTTCATCTTGACCAGGGAACACGCTATTATACTGCAAATTTCGGTTGGCGTCTGTATCTCTAAGCGACTCATAATCTGCCACGCCAGTTCCTGTGTCTATAGCAACATTTATTAAGTTGTTAAATTCAAAGGTTGTTGCCCAACCTACAAACCTGAAGTATGGGTGAGTGATAGAAGTAAGTTTTGCAGTTACATTTTTCTCTACGATTAGTGAACCTTTTATTTTACCACCTTCTATAGGTTCGGTTGTCATCTTAGATTTTTCACTATCTAACACAACATTGCCAGCCTCATCATAAACAAGGTTGCCGTCTTCGTCTTTTAGTTCAACATAGAGTTCTTCATTGTCTTCCTTATATTCATAGCTATTTAATGTGATAATAAAAACTCTAGCTTCATAGATTGCATAAACCTGCATATCACCATTTATAACAAATGTGGTTTCGGCTGACACATACTCGCCATTTTCGTCTGTGTTCATAGTATGAGGTAGGTAGGTGTAGGTGGTGCCAACAGAGTATACATAATCACCGCCATAAGATAAAACATTATACGTAGACTTGTAGCCAGTAGAAATTGCTATAAAGCCCTTAAAGTAGTATCCATCAACCATTCTTGCTAGAAGTGTTACCGTTGTGCCCGTTTTTAGGTGGGTTAATGTATCTTCGCCATATTCCTCATAAGAATCACTAGATTCTGTTTTGTAGAATAATTCACTTTCAAAGTCTTCACTTATATCGTCAGAATATCCTATGCTATCTTCATTATAATTTTTAACTAAACGCTTTGCACTGAAATCTATACCAACATATTGTTGCATTAGTATATGAAGACTGGTTTGCATATAACTGCTAGAGCTATTAGTTACGCCTTCAACATTATATCTATTATACACAATGGAAGATAGCCCATTGTTTATTGTTTGATTTTGTAAAATCAAATTGCCACTACCATCTAAAGCATCTTTCAAAACCTTGGTTGTGTAGGTGTTTGGTTTGGTGGTTAAATTAGTTGTTCTTTCAACAATTTCAAGTATGTATGAAGAATCTGGTAAAGCAAGGTTAAATATGAAGCCATCCCCAGTTTTGTTGTTCATGTTGTCGTTTACGATGTTTAGGTTTAAGTTACCATCATATCCTAAGTTATATAGAACAGAGAATAGATAGTATCTAGCATCTCTACAAGCAGAATAGAAATCTGCCATTATAGAGATATTTGAACCAGCAACAAAGTTGTAGGTGCTAAACGACATTTCTTCTGCACTAGTATCATGCAGTTTTGAGGTTGGAACATATCCTTCAAGCTTATTTGTCCACCAGTCTTTTAAAGTGCTAGGGCTAGCCAAAGCTTCTGTTGTTGGAGCTTCAGTTGTTCCTAAAACTTCATTAGTGAATATGTCTGACAACATAACTGAAGTTGAGCCAAGAAGGGTACTAAACTCATAATCAGTGCTCATAGAATTGTAACTAACGCTAACAGAAACAGTTAAACCTTCTTCAACTCTATATGAGATAATTGCCGAACTATAATTTCTATCATTTGAAATTTCTTGAATTAAGATAGATTTTGGATTATTGTTTTCAATTGTAAGTATATTTAAAGTTATAGCAATTTCAGGACTATAGTAGTTGTAGGCGAACTCAACTGTGTATAACCTTTTTGCTGAAGCAGTTATTGTTGTTCCAGCGATGTAGTCTGCAAGGTTTATGCTAACAACATTTCTATAAGTTTCGCCAAGTTTTTTAGAGTTTGAATCAGTGTATTCATAGAACCTATAGTATAAATTGTCTATAGCATTCTCTAGGCTTATCTCTTTTTCTACAAACTCACTTATACCAGTTGGAAGAAGTGGATCTGTTGAATTTACAATGTCAAAGTCGGTTGCGTGTATATAAATATTCTTTGCAGTTGCACTTAAACTGTCAGGATAGGTGATAACAACTCTGCTTTCTTCTTCATCATAGATATATGTAAAGCTACCCTCATCAAAAGTATACTTTTGAAGAGTTGTTGTTACATTAAGTAGGGTGTTACCATCAACAGAAAGACTAAATTCACTTTCTTCATAGTTTGAAACAATATAAATATTTTGAAGCCTTTCACTAAACACTGCATAAACAATATAGTTGCCATGCTCGTCTTGAGTTAGATTGTTTAAATTGTTTCTTGTGAATACATATGATGATGAAGTAGATATCAATACGCCACCTTCATTTTCTTGAGTGTAGTAGCCAACAAAGTCAAAGTAACTATTTAAATCTCTAGCATTGATTGATAAAGATTTAGCCGTGGCATATCCAAACACATTTGCATTTTCATAAGTGCTAACAGTTTCGCCATCAAATGTAATTTCAAGGCCATTAGTTGGCACATTATAGGTGTTTTCACCAAGCGAATCGTCTAGAGAAAGATCAATGTTAACTATGATGTTAACCTCAGACATCGCATTTAAAACTATTATTATATCGGATAAATTAGATATGTCAATAGTGGTTCCACTATCTATCTCCGTGCCAAGATATTCAAAGCTCCTAAGGTCTTCTGGAGTGTATGATAAAGCTTCTCTTAAACTTGACGTGCTTAAATTGTCAATATACTCTTTAATTTTATCTAATGTTAATGGAGAATAAGTATCGTCAAAGTATAGAGTATAGAAAGTGCTATTATAGGTTGATTCTTTAACCTCAAAGGTAACATTTGTTACATGTCTATACACAACTCTCACAGCAACATCAGCAAGAAGAGTAAAGGTTGCTGTTGCAGAAGTTGGATATCTATAGTTGTCACTATCTTGACTGCTATATCCATTATTTGTGAACGAATAACTACCAAGAAGTGTGGAAATAGAACTATCTTGCAAACTAACAAATGAGCCAATAGCACCATTAGTTATTTTTGCAAATTCAACATCTGCAATCATATAATTATCGCTTGCTGTAACATTTAAACTATACATGTTTCCAGTTTTATTTAAAATAGCCGTACCTTTACTAGTATCACTATCAACTATTGTTGCAAAGAAGCCACTGTTAAAATTCCCTAAAATAGTAACATTAGAATAGTTAGATGTTACATAATAGTCGTAAACAACTTGAGAATACACACTTGTGTAGCCTGCAGTTATTGAATAGCCATCAAACTGTTCATAGTAGCCAAGTGTGAAACTTAAACTTATAACAGAACCAGGTAAAATACTTCTTTGAACATTGTTGTTCTCATTTGTTACAGTAAATGTTGAATATGAACTATCAACGCCATAAATACCAACTATCATTACACTTGTAGAACCAGTTGGGATACTAAATGTAACATTAACTTCGCTGTTTGCCTGCGAAATTATAACACTATTTTGAGCTCCACTTACTGTAGATATAGTTACACTGTTTATTTTGTTTGCATTAACATTAACATATGTTGTAACGCCAATTCTAGTTATTGAAATTGTTCTAGAAATGTTGCTTGAGATTGTTCCTAAAGCTGTTGTTGCACTTGCTGAATAGCCGTCTTTAGGGTTGTTTGTTAAAGTAGCGCTAGATAAAGACAATACGCTTAGCGAAACTGAACCACTAACAGTTTCAGGGCAAAGAGCCGTGGTGGAAGCTACAGGATAATAAGTAGACCTAACATAGGTTATAGTGCTGTTTGCGTTTGAGATTGATGGAGATAATGTTACTGTGTTTACTTTAACAAATCTACCAACAATATTTGCATAAGTACCCGAATAACTACTACCATAACTAGTTCCAACTTTAATATATTTTGCCACTGATGAATAGTTATAAACTTTTGCAAAATAACCAACAAACGCATAAGTGTTTGAGCCAATTGTAGTTGTTGTAACACCATTAGCTGTTGAAACACTTGAAAGGCTATCAACCTCAGAAATAGAACCAGAACTATCTATAAGCTCATATGTTGTTTGAGTTTGGATAGTGTAGGAATTTGATGTTTCATATTTTGCAACTAATGTCAAATTGCTTTGTAACATTAAGCTTATGTTTCTTGTGTGAGATAGTGCATAGGTAGAGGTTGCAACGCTTTGCCCATCATAAATATACCATCCTTCAAAAACATAACCACCAAGTGATGAGTTTGGACTTAAAGTAACAGACCTATTAACATAATTTCCCGACATGGTGGTTGAAACCGAGCCAGAGCCAATAGTACCATAATTCCATCTAGTAATGCCTAGTTTGTTTCGTATTTCTGTGCCATCGCCAGTACCGTTAACTGAAAGCATAATAGTTAAAGTATAACTGCGTGCAAAACGAACCTCAATATTTATGTCGCCTGAAATACCAGAAACATCTATTGTTACTGTTTGTCCACTTGTGTAGCTTGTTCCTAGAGCTGTTCCATTAACAAATAAGCCTGCTAGTCTATAATTAGAATTTATGTTTAATGTAAAGCTAACCTCATTTTCCAAAGCATTTAAAAATTTTGTTTGATTAGTTATGCTACCACCATTTGAAGAGTTAGTTTCTCCGTTTATAGTTGTAACTTGATAATTTACTACTCTATGAGTTATATACTCTGCAGTGATAACAACACTTTCACAAGGACTAACTAGAGTTGTTGCAACAGTGTTGTAACTACCAGCAACGCTACTAATAGAGTAAGCATTTTCTCCATCAATACTGATAGTAAAGCCAACAAATTCATAACCAGCCATATGGGTTGCTGTTAGAACAACATTTGTGTTGGTTAACATTGTTATGTCGGTGAGTCTAGATTGATTAGTTGAATTCAAGTAAAGGGTTTTTACAGAATAGTCGTTAGTAACTGTTCCGCTCGTGCTTAAAATATTACCAGTTATTGTAACTGCCAAATCACTACTTGCAGTTTCTTCGCCATCAACAGTTCTAACAATTGTTACATTTGTTGTTGTTATATATTTTGCAACAAGAGATATGCTACCATATGGACTAATATCTGCATTAGTAATAGTAGGAGAAGTAGAAATAAGCCTACCTGAGTTATACCAACCAATAAAAGTTTCTCCACTTAATGCAGAAGTAGTTATTTCAAAGCCACTAAATGAAGGAATAACTAGCGATACGCTCGAAGATGACACACTTCCATTTTCAATCGAGTTATTACTTTCATCAGTAAAGTTGTAGTTTATTTCAATGTTTGGCGAAGCCGTGATTTCGCCATTTAACTCTTTAGAAATAGTTATAGTACTAAACGCCCCAAACACGCCAGTTATAATAATAGAAGATCTATCAGTTGTTGGAATTTCTTGAGAACCACTGCCACTAAATGTGATATCTGTTGTGATTCCCAAAGACTGATAGGTTAGAGAAGACAATGAATATCTGCTACTAACAGTGCTAGCAATTGCGTAGCTAATATATACAGGTGTTCCACGCCTTACTAAAATATCCGTTAATTCGCTTAGTGAGCCCATTCTTGTGGTTTTATAGTTTCCAAATGGGTCGGTATAGGTTAAAATCAAGTCAAAATATGATTTAAATTGATCGCCTTGCTCACCATTTACATAGTATTCAGCCATATCTTCCTCTCTTATGTTGATAAGCTTAGAAAGATCAATGGTTGTAGTTGCAACATACTCGGCAACTAATCTTAATGTACCAGTGTTGTTAGTTAACGAGTTTGATAGGGAAACAGTTGCTACTTTTTCGGTTGAGAACGTTCTAATAATAGAAGAAGAGTATGTATCTACTTGTGCCCAACCTACAAAGGTGTATGGGTTACCTTCGGTGTTTTGTGGACGAGTTTCTTCTATTGTTACAACTGTTCCAGATGGAATATAAAGATAAGAACTTAACGAAGCATTAGAAAATTCTTTTTGAACATTATCTCTTAAATCTGTGTAAGTAAGTTTGTATGCAAAGTTAGAGATAGAGGTGTTTGTGTTGTAGATTAGTCCTGAAACAGAAACTTGAGTCATAGGAACAAATCTTGCCTCTATAACAAGGTCATTACTTACAATTTGCGTATAAGAAGTTAGATATTTATTATCCAGTCTAGACACAATCTGTCCATTTATATACCAGCCAACAAAGTAGTAAGCAGTGCTAGATTCATCATAGTTAAATGTTACTGATGTACCAGATGGCACAGTGGCACTTAAAACTTTATAGTCGGCAGAATTATAACTCATAGTAACATAAACACCCGACATTTCGGTTCCATCTTGATTAGTGTCAATAGAAGGATAAAGGGTTTGATTTATTGTTATTCTAAATCCCTTTTCAAAATTTGCATAAACAATTAAGTCTTCTTTAACCCCGCTCATTGTTAAGCGCTGATAATCTACTAAATTTTCAACAAGTTTACCTTCAGTTACATCTTCGCCAGCTGTATTTCTAACTTGGAAGTCGGGTAAAATATAGTCGGCAGTAGGGTAGGCATCAACAATTAAGTTTGCTCCAGTGTAGATATAGTAATAGTCACCAGTTTCGTAGTAGCCGTAAACAACTGTTGGTTCACCATTAAACGCCAACTCGTTTGTTTGGCTGACACTTAGCTGACCATTTTCATTACCACTAACTGTAACTTTATTAACCTTAACATATTTAGCTTCATAAAAACCAGAAGGAGCTAGGTTAACAATAGAAAGCTCAGTAGAAACAAGCCTTGTTTGAACATTTTCACCATACCCATAGCTACCAGTGAACCATCCAACAAACACATAAAGTTCGCCACCAACTTCTATAAACCTAGAGTTAACCGTTAGGTTAATTACAGCATCAGAGTCAAACAAATATGAATTCGTGTTAGATATTGCAAGAGAGGAGTTATACTGCGAGGTGAGAGCGCCGTTATCATAGTAGAAATATCTACCATTATATGTCATAAGTGAATAAACATTAACTGAGCTATAGTCACCAGTCCCAGCAGAAACACCAGTTCTAGAAACATCATTGATATCTGTTATAAACGAGTGGGAAACAACCATTTCACTAGTTGCTTCAATTTTTGCGTTTGCATAGTAGGTGGTGTTGTTTTCACTTAAGGCAAACCTATCGCTTCTATTAAGGTCTACATTTGCATCACTATATAAGAAATTGATAATAAACTCCGAGCTCTTTTCGCCTGTGAAAATATTTGAATTAAGACTAGCTATATCACTAGTAGGCGTACTATATCCGTTGATATACCACTGTGAAATACCAGCAGCATCTTGCTCTTGATAGGTAATAAGTGCAAGTTTTCCACTTAAATCATAGTCGAAATATCCATACATATAGAAGTTGTTGTTAGAAAGTAAAGGATTTCCAGACGAATTTACATGTGTTTTTATGTATGATTGAGTGCTATCTTTTTCAAAGGTTTCAAAGAAATCAGTATAAGAAGTTCCAACCGTTCTAGCTAGTAAGATTGGATTACTAGGGTCGGCAACATTATATAAACCAAAATTGAAGCCACCATGATTATATATAGACGCTAAGCCACCACTAGTTGTATAGAAGTTTTCAACATTTATATAAACTAAAACAACTCGTTTGGTGTTTATAGTTAAGTTTAGTGTGTCATACTCAGTGTCTGTGCCTATAACCGATTTAACTGGCAATTTAATGCCAAAAACAGAGTTTAAAACAACATCACTAAATTTAACATCTTCGCCTTCGCTGTTCACGGCAACAACATACTCATTATTAAGGTCAACTTCGCCTCTAAGGTTAGATAAACCTAATTCAGAGTCAATCGTTTCAAAACTTAAAGAACTAAACCTATAGCCACCTGCTGGGGCAATAGTAAGTTTTAATTCGTAATCAAAATAGAATTTGCCACTAATTGTTGTGGTGTTTCCATTTGTAACAATAGAAATCTTGTTAATGTTCTCGCTGTCTGAAGCGTCTTCGTTAACTAGCGAAACATCAGGCATTTGAATTGTTAGTTCTTGGTTATTGTAGGTGATATTGATATCAATAACCTTTTTATAAACTGCAACAATAATTGTATCTGCCGTAGACATAGATAAGTATGGAGTTTCAAGTTCATTGCTCATTAAAGTTAGTTCTGTCCATTGGCCAGACTCTCTATCATATTTTTGCTCAAACCATCCAACAAAAGCATATCCAGTTTCTGGCTCCTGTGCACCAGATAAAAGTAGGATAGTGTTTTCTACCATTGCAAGGTCTTCAAGAACTGTATTGTCTAGGCCACCATTTCCATATTCAACATCTTCAAACCAAGTGCTAAATGGCATGCGAGTTTCTTCATTATAATTAGAATCTACATATATAAATGGAGTGTCTAATTGAATGCGAGTACCAACACCAACATAAGTTTTGTCGTTTGTTCCAGCAGAAGTATAGAATGAGTTATTTATGCTGTGTAGTTTATTGTTATTTGAAACATATTTACCATTTTCATCATATACAAATTCGCCACTATCATCTTTTTCATAGCCATCAATTGTTAATGTTTGAATAGTATAGTTATAAATAGGAACAGTAGAGAAATTAACAAAGTTTCTTTGCCCTGCGTAAATAAGCCTTGGAGATTTGAAGAAATATGTGCCGTCTTCATTTGTTATTATTCTAATGGCATCAAATATTTGTCTAGAAGAGCGCTTTCTGTTCTCTTCGTCATTCGTTTCGTCTTTTTCAACAATGTAGGTAGAGTAGAGTGCCTCTGGATTTTTTAAAACCCTACAAATCTCTTCAAAAGCCTCTGCTATATTTTCAAAGTTTAACACCCTTATTTGGTTTGCTAGCTCGCTAGAAATTATACCTTGACGAACAAGCGTGTTTAGATAACTAGAAGAAAGTTTAACTTGTTGATTGCCGTTTGCATCATTCGAAATAGTGTATCCAATAACATTATTGTAATTGTCATAAATGTTAAAATATTTACCATAGAAATCTAGATAATTACCAGCTAGCACATCATAAGCAAGCCCATCTCCTCGAGTTGGATGAACAATATAACTTGCATATTCATTTTCTGGATCCCTGTCGTAGGTTATTTTAAACACATAGTAAACATAATCTACCTTTTCCTCGGCGCTTGCACCTTGATTGTAGGCAACAAACTCATCAGTAGGGGCGATTATAGGCTCTATAGTGTAGCTCGAATTCAGACCAAGCGAGTGTATAGAAAGCTCATACTCGGCCTTAACACTAACTACAATATAAACAGTTGTATGCACATCAAAATACATACTTCTTAAAGTAAGTTTTCCGTTCAAAGAGTCATCAGTTTCAGGGTCTACCTGGTAGGTTTTTCCAATTGAATTAAAGCCAGAACTAATCAAACTATTATAAATACTTGACGAACCATCGGTATACCTTCTAAATGTTTGCGTTCCACTTGCTGTTTCTTGGGTTATAAATCCAGCCATAAAATTACTAGTTAAAGTTGTTGTTTTGGCTTCGTCCTCATATAGGCGAAACAAATTTCTGTCCATAGTGTTAACAATAGGGTCACCATATGAGTTACCTTCTTCATCATAGTGTATGTCAGTTCTATTGTTGCCAAAGCTATCAGTTCTAATAACAACTTCATCTTCGTCAAGTTTTGCTTCATCTGAATTATTGTAATAAACGGCAAGCACGTTAATTCCTGAAGCCTCTTCGCCTTCAGCAAAAATATATTCATTATAAGTTTCAATGAATTTAGCCACATATCTTATATTAGAGTGGAGGGTGTTGATTCTAAGGGTGTTACCATCAACAATAATGTTGCCCTCGTTTCTTGCACGATAGAAATGTTCTTTATTAAGTTCGTCTATAACTCTATAAACGGGAACATTACTTAGAGTATAAAGATTGTTGTCTGCATTTGTTCTGTTTATTGCACTAATATAGGTTAGCTCAACAACTTCATAGTTTTCTAGATTTACTCTGTTTGAGTATTGAGGGTCATAAAAATACTCACTATCTCCAACTGTACCTTTTCTATAAACTTGAACATAATTAGGTCTACTTTCGCTACCAGTGTTTATAAAGTAACCCCTAACTTTATCAAGCATGTTGCTTGGCACTATAGCTTCTTCAGTTTTTTCTTCATCATAGTAATAAACTCTACCATAAGTCCAATCTTCAAAGTAATCAGTTATATAGTAATAAGTTTTTAAGAATGTGTTATACTCTGCCTGTAAAATCTCATCACTATAAATATAATCTGAATTTGAGGCTTTTTCATCTGTAGTATACCAAGTGTTGGTTTCTTCATCGTAAACACATTTATACCAGCCTTCAACTCTATAACCATTGTCTGGAACAGCAACGAGTTCAACATAAGAGTCACGATCAATGTAAACATTTTTAAACTGTTGGGTAGAGTAGAGGTTTCCATCTTCATCAAACATAAGCTCACCAGGCGATAGTGAACCTTTATTGCTCACATACATACCATTTATAATAGGGTTTGTAGTAACTCTATCTAATGCTGTGAATATGTTAGTAAAACTTTGAGCAACTCTATCGCCAAGAAGATTAGTTAATGAAACATTTGCAGAAATTACTGGGCTACCAAGTTCAATGTAAGAAGCAAATGAAGAATATGACAAATAATATGAATTACCAATAGCTTGAGCAACATTTGCATTGCTAAACATATGGCTGTTCATATAGAAGTTCCACATAACCAAAAACTGGAAGAATGAAGTTATATATCCTCCACCAAATCTGTTAGATATAGCAGTGTCAAACCTTGAAACATCAATTGCATCAAAGTATTTGGTTTCTGGGTCGTAGTAGAGTGAGGTGCTTGTGTAGCTATTATCAGTTTCGCTAGTTATAGTATCAAAGAAGAAGTTTGCCGTGAATGCATAGTTAATAAGCTCGCTAAATTCAACATCTACAATTTCCCTATATCCACTAGCATCAGTAACTCTTAGTAGGAAACCATCTTGATAACCAAAGTATTGTGCTAGTGTTGTGTCGGAGTAGGTATTGTCTACATTTCTGGTGTTGTAGTAGAAAGTGTATAGCCCATTAGTGTTATTTAACATAACTAGCCCTGGCTCGCCAGTTCTAAGCGAGGAAAGAACTCTTACAGGCGAAATACCAGTAACTCTATCACTTGAATTTATGTTTAGTTTATAAAATAATTGAATATCTCCAGTTGAGAACAAGTTTAACTCTTCACTATATCGCATCACATAAATGTCTTCAACTGTTTCAAAAACGGGCAAACCATCAATATTAAACTCACCAGTGAAGTATAGGTATGCAGAACCCGTAATGTCGCCATAGAAATAACCCTCACGGTTGTTGTAGGTGGTTTTAAAGTAATCAACTAAATATAGTTCTGTATCGGTTTTGTTCTCAACATCAACTTCGTCACCATTATTATATTGAACATTGATGCCACCACCTTGGTTTAGTGCACCATCTATAACTGCAGTTCCAATATCTATAGAGAAAACTCTTTCATACACAGGCAAAACAACAAAGTAGCCAGCTTCGTTTGAAGAGAATCTTAGAATCGCATTGTATCTATCAATTAAGTTTTCAGTAACGCCTCTATTATAGTATAAAACTTCACTATTGTATCTAGAATAAATTTGCCATTCTTTAAACCTATAAATATATTCAACCCCAGCATCATCTGTCATACTAACTGTTGGGCTAGCAATAATAACCGCCGATTCATCTCCAGATAGGAAATAAGCATCATTACTATTATAAGCATTAAGAATGTTCAACCCCTTGTCAAACCAATAACCGTAAAGGTCGTCAGAAATGTTTAGCTGGGAGGTTTTTGTTCTGTAGGCATAGGTAACACCACTAATTAAAACAGAAGAATAATCAAACACACCATTTGTGCTTGCAGTTGCACCAGAAGATATGCCTTCTAGACCAATACAAATTGTATTGTCATCAGTGCTACTTCCTGAATTAAAGTAGATAATGCCATCTTTTCCTTGTTCATAAGAGTGAATGTCATACATGGCAACATCTTCAATCTTTGTTGAATCGCTCTTCCAAAGAATAACATCTTCTTCATAGTTAATTGGTTTATATTTAGTGCTTCCGTCAGTGTCAGTATATGCCATATAAACCTTATTTATATATTTGCCATTAGCGCCAACAACATCGCCATAATAAAGCGTGAAATCGCCATCGTTTATACCAACATCTTGAATATTTAATTCAACTGGATTTCCATCGGCATCTAGTAGTTTTGCCTCATATTCACCAGTTTGTGCGTTTAAAACATATGGAATAACTGGTTTTAAGGTTGTTGCGTCTAGAATATAGAAAGTTTTGTCAATATAGTCGTTAAGTGATAAGTTTGTTAATGTGTCTTTAAATGCATAGGTAGTAAAATCTCTAATAAGGTTAGAGTCTTCAGTTTGAATAAATGTTCCCATAAGCTCAACATAGTATGCATTTTTAATATCAAAACTTAAGTTAATAACTGCATCTTCGCTTGCCTTGTGACGAATAGAAAAGTATAGAACAGGGTTAGGATATGGAGGGCCAGATAAAAGTGTAACGCCAGGGAAGCCCTCAATAACTATACTTGTGCTTGTATAATCAAGCGAATAATAATGGTCAAACAAACCCTCTTCATTTTCTAAGATTGTGTAAGCCTCTTCTTCAGTATAAGAGTTTAGGCTAGAGAATGATGGGTAAACTTGAGGGTTGTCGGCATCATTTGTTTGAATGTATTTTCCAAGCACAGTTACCTGAACATTTCCTGAAACGGTTTGCGCTGTGCGAACAAGAGCTGTTTCTATTTCAACCACAGCCTCCATACTTATAACGGCATAAAGGTCTACTTGGCTTGCCAACTTATCTGTTTTATTGCCACCATCCATTATAAAGCCATCTTCAGAAACCATAATATAGTTTCCGTTTGTGTCTGTTATATAGTTTCCACTTTGGTCTAAAAGACGGCCATTGCTATCTCTAACAGGGTTACCATTACTATAAACAAGCTCTCCACTTTCATTTGTGGTAAATGCCATATTTGTTGTGTACTCATAAACCGCGGTGAAGATAGGCTTAATAACAGTAGGGATAGCTATGTTGATAGTATCGCCCCAGTATCCGTTTAAACCTTGATATAGCTGAGTTTCTGTGCCATCACTATTTTTTACATAATATGATGGTATAAGATAAGCATTATAAGAAGTAAATGTTTCAGTGGTTGGATTGCCCGAAGAGTTTAAAACATTTTGAGTATATGTAACAGCGGTGCTAACACCGTTTATATAAGACACAGTAAGTCTATCAATAAAATTATCTGAGGTAGGGTTCTTTATAGATAGGGTAAAGCCCTTGGTTTGATCAATCATGCTAACCAAAATAACCTCTGTTGAAATAACCCCATCATTATTAGTTTCTTTTGTTATATACTTTGTTTCTAGAATTTCATAATACTTACTGCCATCGTAATACAATTGGGTTGTTATAATATCCCCGTCATCACTAATTGTATATAAAGTATACGCATAACGAAGCTCAATAGACCCAGTTGACGATGTACTTACACTTGAATATGTTTGAACATTATTGTATGCAGTTTCAACAAAAACATAGTTAGGATCAAGCCCTTCCTCTACATAACCTTCAACCACTTGATGTGAGTACTTATAGAACTTGCTTGGGCTAACAGTAGGTGGATCATTACGATCGTAATTCCAGCTAAAGTAGTATTTGATATTTCCAGTTGCATCATAAAGCTTATTGTTAATAACTTTATTGTAATCTGAATCATTAGGGTCAATTCTATCACCAGCAATGTTATATAGTTCAATGCTAGAACTATAAATCTTTTTATCATTTTCAACCAAGTTAACACTTGCAACTGGTCCTGTATACTCAATTCGTTGAACTCTACCATCTACATAAGCATAGTAATAGTAGTGAGTAACATAATTCGCCTCACCATCATTAGTTTCCTCATTTATATATTGCTTAATTAAAACCTGGTTTGCGTCCCCAAGTGGTTTAACATAATAGTAGCAAGATTGAATAATTCTTGCACCCATAACCTCACGATAGGCAGCAGCATAACCACTAAAATCGTTTGAGCCAGATAAAATATCTTCTCCAAGCATTATAACGCCAAGTGCATGAAGAGCATCGAAATTGCTTATCTCTTTATAGTAAAGAACATTTTCTTCACTAATACTTGCGCTTCCTGATTCTTCGTCTATTGACGATTGAATAATTTTCTTCTTGGCAATAGGAGATGTATAATATCTTGTTCCATTAACTAGTTTTGTGTCGTAATAAACATAAACATCATTAGTGTTTGTAGCATTAGTGTCATTATCTGTTTGAGTTTGAACCATATCGGTTCCATAAACAGTGGCAACAAAACTAACCTCATTTGCTTCAGTGTTTATAACAGGGTCGGTGGTTGAAGCAGAGTAGAGAACTACTTCTTCTCCATCAATTTTAATAACTGGCACAACTTGACCATTTTCGTTTTCAATTGCCTCAGCTGTAATGCGGCTATCGTCAATTGGGGTATAAGTTACCAAATTCCAAATAGTTCCGCTAACGCTATCAGTTTTAGCAAGCACAACAATATCGGCACCTGCACTTTCATCTTGATTAACCTTTGTATAGTAGTAGGTGGTATCTATATGGTCGCCATTTTGTTTTCCAGATTTATGGTCATAAACATACAACTCACCATTATATTCAATGTAGGTAGAAGTTGTTGTTTGCCTAACATCGTCACCATCTACCAAAGCTGTAGAAAATTCATAATAACCAGTTGCATCGTATTCAAGAGTAGAAGCATTGTATTTTTGAGTTACAAGGTAAATTTTCCCGCTTGCCGTAGACATGTAGTAAACATCAGTATTTGTGTTTAAGGTTTCAGTATTATAGCCAATAAGCGTTGCATTTGAAGGCAGAATAAGCGAGATAATAACATTTGTAGTTATATAGCCATACTCATCTTCATATGAACTTACACTTTTGATAATTTCATAGCCCACATCGCCATTTTGAAGTAGCTTTAATCCTGTATCCGAAATTTGCTCAGCATCTCCATCCTCGGCAATTTGGTACAAATTAACTACAAGGTTACTTTCTTCTGCATACTGCGTTCCTATAATACCAATGTCTTGCCTATCAGAGTATGTGGTAGAATTTGGCTGCAAGTTAAGAATTTTGTATTCTGCTCCAAGGTATTCAATAAACTTCTTCTCCATATAAGAAGAGTGGAAACTGTAAGGCAGGGTAAGTTCAGAAGATGTAAAACCATCATTAACTAGCGGGGCACCCTCTTTTTCAAAATACAAAAAGTCGCCATATTCAAGTCCAGTAACCATAAAGTAGGCACCATCAAAAACAAAAGTTATAGCTTTTGTTCTATTAACTGATGAGTTTCCTGTTTCTGTGATAGTTTCTGCACTAAACACACTTTCAGATTCTGCATTTGTGTAAATAAGTCTTTGACCGTTTTTATCAAAAACAGAAATTGTTACACCTGTTAAATATTGGTTACTATTAGTGAAGAAATTATCTCCCGCAAAGAATGTTCCACTTGCAACAAAGTTTCTCACCTTTGCAAAGTTAGCATAAAATTTATAACCATTTATTTTTGCATGCGAAACAACAATAAGGTCACTACGAGTAACCGTTTTTGATTCATCGCCAACAGGCACAACAACCATCTCATATTCGCCACTAGAATCATCCATATAATAACCATATAGATGCTCATAAACAAAACTACTAAGTGGGTCATTTATGTGGCTTTTGTCATAATAGCTTGGGGAAGAGTATGAATATTTATACGAAATGTTTTGAAAGGCCTCACTACCAGTCTTCATAGCGGTTGGTATACAATTGTCGCCAATCATACCATTATAATCACTTGAGCCTAAAGTAAATCCTGTAAGCCCCTTAGGAATGGTGTTGCCAAGTATCAATGAGTTCTCGGCATAAGCATTAGTTGTCCAACTTTGAAGAGCATAATCGTAATCTTCAGTGTATAGCGTTTCTCTTGAAACAACAACTTTTCTTCCTTCAGGGAAAACACCAGTGAGAGATGAAATATAATTTTGATTATTAGCAGAATCATATGTTGTTTTAATGTTATGGAAATAGAAGGAGTCACTATCGTAAATCAAAGGTCCATATGTTAAGTCTACAGAGTTCGCACTATAAGAAGAGAATGTAACACTATAAGCTTCAAATGAAACAGTACTAGAGTAAAGAGAATCACCTCTTCCTTCAGTTTCAGAAATTGCCCTAACTTTTAGATATCTATTTGTAGAGCCCTCTTCAAGTCTTGGATTGAATCTGATCATAAACCTACCATAATCGTCAACATAGTAGGTCATGTAGCCACTTGGACATTCTAAAAAGTCGCTAGAGCCAGAGCTAGCTTTACCAGTTCTATATTCAAATTTGAAAAGTGAGGCATCTTCTCCAGTTCCGTCAGAGAATGGGTTATACTCGCCAGGGTTAACCACAAGATTATTCAAATTGTTTAATGTAACTCTGAAAGTATAGTACTTTCCATCCACAACAACTTCATAATCAGGGAAGGAAATAGCAGCTTTATTTTGAATAACATACTCTGCAGCAGTGTAAACACGCCTAATCACAGTTGCGCCACTTTCTTGGAAAACTCCGTAAAAATGCGCGCCAGAAATGTTCGCTACAACAGAAGTTCCTGTTAATCCAAAATATTCTAGAATTTCTGCTCTGCTACTTGAGTAAATAGGCTTTTTGTCAGTGTATTGATAATATCTATAAACCTCTTCAAAATTTGCATCTACATAGAAGTTTGCAAGATAGTACATTTGGTCATAGTTGGCATCTTTAAGTTGTTCGTCAGTACCAGAACTTAGGTAATACATAAGTTCCCAGGTAAAACTACCCGAGTTCTCATCAATAACATTTCCAGCATCAGTAACGCTGTAAGGATTAAAGGTGACAATAGGAGATGGTATACGCAAATCTCCGTTTGCATCAAAAGAAGAATTTGTGCCATCATTATTGCCAAACAATGAACAAGCAGAAAAGGTTAATAGGCTAACCATTAACAACAAAAATAAGGACAAATACTTCCTAAGCGTTTTTTTCTTCACATTATTTACTTCTTTATTGCGAGTATTTCCTAAAGTCATAACAAACTCCCTATGTTTACCTAGCGGGAACTAATTTTAGTTTGCGTGCCCGCATGTAAATATATTAAATATATTTAATACACATTTTATCATAATGTGTCGATTAAACAAAATAAAAAAAGGGGCATATTACGATTTTTTAAAATTTTTTATAAACCAGACATAATGGTGTCTGGTTTTATATTTTAAAATTTGAAAACAAACATATGTTCGAATATTTTTTTTGTACTTAGTGTCAGTCGTAAGCCCAAAACAGAGTAAATCATAATACAATTTGAGCAATGCAAAAATTGAAAAAAAACCAAAAACTAAATTCAATTCTGCGTAAAAAATAATAAAACAAACTTGACAAAATTCGACATTGTATGACAAATATAGGAGGATGAAAAATACCATGCAAGATAAAAAGCTTATAAGTGAAAGCGATAAGAATAATTTAACAAAAATAAACGAAAAAATTATTCATATGAGTGATTTTAAAGCTTTAAGTGATAATAAGAAAAAACGCAAAAATGACAAAAATAAGGTTGAAAAAATGGCAAATAATTCAAAAAATAACGATAATAATGCAAAAATTGAAAATAAAAAACTAATTGCTGAGGCGTATAAAACCGACCTTATAATTTATATTAAAGTTCTTCTTGAAGCATACAAAAGTTTGCCAAGCATTATGAATATTATAGACCGACTTATTGAAAAGCGAGCATCATCACTTATACCCACAAGTTATATATACGGAAACAACTATCTAACCACTTATAGCGAAATAAACAAGGTATTAGATATGTCCGAGAGAAAAGATAAACTACTAAACCTGTATGTTATAATCGAAAACATGCTCAATAGCCTCAATGAGAGAGAAAGAAAAATTGCCGTTTTAAAGTTTGTTCAAAAATGTAACACCGAAGACATTGCTAAAGACTTTGGAACGACCGACAGAACTATCTATCGAACAGCAAATAGAATTGTTGAAAAGCTTGCCATATTTTTACTAAAACAAAATTGGAATAGTGAGTTTATAAGATTTCAAATCGGTTCAAATGAACCATGGCTAATAGAATTGTTTAAAAAGAAGAAAGCCGAAGAGAAAATCAATAAGCAAAGAGGAGAAAAGACAGTTGGTAAACATCAAAGCAAATCGTCATCATCAATTACCTCATAGGTTGGAAAAGCTGGAACCGCCTCATCATTCAAACTATCAGTGTTGCCACTTATAAATTTTGCATAGTAAGGTTTGTTCTTTTTTGTTAAACTTTTACCCTCAAGTTGATCAATTTTGGTTATGTGAGGCTCGGCTTGTTTCTGCTTGTAATTTGTGATTGTGTCTTTATCTTTAGCCTTAAGCGACTTAGATTCAAGTTTCGATTTACTTTTCAAACTACCCTGGTTCAAATCATCCTCTAAATTTTCATTCCTTTTGCGTTTGTTACTTGCAACAAGCAGAACAAAAACCAAAACTATAGGCACGCATATCAAAATTATTAAAACAGTCTTAATTGTTCCATTTATTTTATATCCATCAAAATCGGTAACATCATCAGCTGGCGTTTCTGTATTTTCAATATCTTCCAAATTAGCTTCATAATTAGTAAGGTTCATTGTTTTTCCACTATAAACATATCCCTCATAAACGCTAGTTGGATCAGAAATAGGAGAGTATAATGCATAATACCAAACATTAGAAGTTCCACCAGTTGGTATATCTCCAAGGGCTGTAGCAACATAAGAAAGGTTTGTTGTACCAGCTGGAATAACCCCTAAAATATTAGAAGTATTTTCGGCATTAGGGGAAGAACGTATTTGTGTTCCCACATCATTTGTAATATCAAACATTACATTTTCTAGAGTTGGATTTAATGGAACAAAATCCACCTGCTTTATCGTGTCTGAAGCAACATAACCAATTTTGTTTTTATATTGAACGCGCGTTATCATAGAGTCAACTTCTGAGAGTATTGTAACAAAATAGGTTTCTGGAATAAAAAACCAAACATTGCTATATGATGAATCAGTAACATCAGAAGTTTTGAATAAATAACAATTTTCTTTAACTTTCGCATATTTCACCTGCGAAACACTATATCCTTTTGTAATCATATCAGAATTATTATAAGTAGTATAAAAATTATTACTTTTATAATTACTACTCATATTAAACGCAGGCTTATGTAAATAACTTCTGATTTTAACAGAAGAAGCAATAGTAAAAGCAAAAGGAACCACTAATAATGATACAACCAATAAAATAAAACTCACAATCTTTTTCATGCAAATATTGTATCACAGCATTAAATAAAGAAAAAACTTTTATATGTCTACAAAGTACGAATAATCACGAAAACTGTCTCTTATACACATCTCCGAGCCCACGAGACT
>USTP01000006.1 GCA_900557695.1 uncultured Thermoanaerobacterales bacterium
CCTTGCTAGGAGAGCTGTCACGATAGTGACTGAGAGGTAGTAAAACTAAAGTTGGACGAGGTTAGATAAATGCAAAACAACCCCTCAGTCTAGCATGCTAGCCAGCTCCCCTGGCTAGGGGAGCAAAAGTCTTTCGACTTTATAAGATTTATGCAAAGAAACCAAGCTTTAGCTGGGGGCAAAACAACACACCCCAATCTGTCTAGGGAGGGAAACAAGTGGATAACCAATTTTCATTGCTCTCCTTGCTAGGAGAGCTGTCACGATAGTGACTGAGAGGTAGTAAAACTAAAGTTGGCTGAGGTTAGACATCATGCAAAAACAACCCCTCAGTCTACTTTGTAGCCAGCTCCCCTGGCTAGGGGAGCAAAAGTCTTTGGGCTTTATGGACTTATGGAGAGAACTAAACCTAAGTTGAGATCAAAAGTCTTTGGGCTTTATAAAATTATGCAAAGCACAAATTTAGTATGGGAGCAAAAGTTGTGGGCTTTGTGAGGCTGTGTTAATAAACCGAGGTTTTTTAGGGGGCAAAAATTCTTCGAATTTTCCCATGTCGCTAATTCTTCGAATTTTATTTATGCTTAGTGCCAAGGCGAGAGTACTGTTGAAGAAATAGGTTTTAGTTTTTTAAATAAAAAAGAGGGCATCTATGAAGTGAACCCTACGGGGTTCACTTCAAGTTTGCCTCTTTTATATTTGTTTTTCTAAACATCTTTTAATATTTTAATGGCGTTTTTCTCTAGCCTTGAAACCTGCGCTTGCGAGATTCCTATTTCGTTTGAAATTTCTGTTTGCGTTTTGCCTTTAAAGTATCTCAATATTAGTATTTCTCGCTCTCTAGAATTAAGCGACACTAGAGCTTCTTTAAGGGCGGTTTTTTCTAGCCATGAGTCTTCATTGGTTGGGTCTTTAAGTTGGTCTAGAACAAGGAAATTTCCATCTTCATCATTATAAACAGTTTCGTAGAGGGAAAGGGGTTCGCTTATGGCGTCTAGAGCAAAGGCAACATCGCTTAAAGGCACCTCTATTTCACTGGCAATGTCGCTAAGGCTAGGCTCGTCACACGAATTTTTTTGCAAGCGCTCCCTTGCACTTAGTGCTTTATAGGCGATATCTCTTAAACTTCTTGTTACCTTAACGCTATTATTGTCGCGCAGGAACCTTCTAATCTCGCCAATAATCATGGGAACTGCGTAGGTAGAAAACCTAACGCCTATGTCGGGGTTAAAATTATCTATAGCCTTAATTAAGCCAATAGTTCCAACTTGAAAAACATCATCTATGTTGTTTTTGGTGGTTTGAAATCTGCCGCATATAGATAAAACTAGCCTCATATTATACATTATAAATTGTTCTCTTGCGCTTTCTTCGCCTTTTTTTATCTTTTTCATAAGCTCAACGAGTTCTTGATTGGTGGCTTTTGGAAGTTTTGAAGTGTCTATACCGCAAATAACTACTTTATTTGGCATAACCCTGCTCCTTTATTAGATTTGCTTATATTGTTTGGGCTAGGGCATTGTTTTTATACCAAATTTTTTAAAACTTTGTGTAAAATGAATAAAACAGGCAACAAATTATGATTTTTATCATAAATATTAAGTATGGAGATATCTTTTTCAGAGCTTAGGTGTAAAGAAGTTATAAATCTTTACGATGGCAAAAGACTAGGCAGAATTGTTGATATATCTTTCAATAAAGACACGGGCATGGTGCTTGGGTTTATTGTTCCTGCTGAAAAAAAGCTATTTAAGAAAAATGAAGATATTTTTATACCTCTTTGCAACATTAAAAAGATAGGGGAAGATGTGCTGCTAGTTAAACTTTCGCCAATTGAAGAAGATATTAAAAAACCAAATCTCACAGAAAAACAAATAGAAGAGAATAAAATATACGCAAGATATAGGCGAACGCCAAGCAAAGAAAAATAATTTTTAAAACATGTTAAAAATTATTTGTTAAACACAAGATATTGTGTTATATTATACACATAATACACAAGGAGATGGTGTTATGAAGTGTATATATTGTGGAAATGAAGAAAGCAAGGTTATAGATTCGCGCTCAACTGAAGAAACAAACGCTATTCGAAGAAGGCGTGAATGTTTGAAATGTGGAAGAAGGTTCACAACCTATGAAACAGTAGAAACAACGCCAATTTTGGTTATAAAAAGCAATGGAGATAGAGAGCAGTTTAATGCGTCTAAAATAAAGTCTGGAATTATGAAGGCTTGCGAAAAGCGACCTGTTTCAATGCACGACATTGACCTTTTGGTTTCTGAAATTGAGAAGAAAGTGTATAACGGAAATGAGGAAGAAATTAGCTCTAAGGTTATTGGTGAGTATGTTATGGAAGGGCTCAAAAAACTAGACGAAGTTTCTTATGTTAGGTTTGCTAGCGTTTATAAAAAGTTTAAAGATATTTCTACATTTTTTGAGTTTGTTAACGAATATGAAAGGCTGCTTAGCGGCAAAGATTCTAAATAACAATACAGTGCAGAGCAATGGCTCTGCGCTTTTTTTGTTTTTTCTTTATTCATAATAAAAACAAATAGAAAATATATTTTAACATGGAGAACTTAAAACCGCTAACAGACCTTAAACAAGGGGACATAGCAAATATCGCCTGCATTAAAAATCTTGACGAAAAGAGGCACAAAAGGCTTATAGAGCTTGGTTTTTTTGATGGGGCTAAAATAGAAGTTCTAAAAACAAATAAACTGTCTAAACTTATGCTCGTAGGCATAAGAGGGTTTTGCCTGTGCTTAGACTTTAATTTGGCAAGTCGAGTGTTTGTTTTGGGGGTGGATAGGTGCAAAAAGTAATACTTGCGGGCAACCCAAACACTGGCAAGACAACTCTTTTTAACACAATCACTAGGTCTAGCGAGCATGCAGGAAACTGGCATGGCGTTACGGTTGAGGTTAAGGAAAAAGAGTTTAGCTTTAATAAAAATAAATATCTTCTATGCGATTTGCCTGGAATTTATAGTTTAGATAGTTATTCAAAAGAAGAGCAAATATCAGCTGAATATATTGAAAAAAACAAAGATGCAATAGTTGTTTGTATTGTAGATGCCAACAACCTAAGGCGGAATCTTTATTTAGCCTTAGAGCTTAAAGAAAGAACAAACAGGTTAATAATTGCTGTTAATATGGCAAAAGAAGTTAAGGGGCTTAATGAAGCAAGCCTTTCTAAAGAGCTTGGAGCTTGGGTTGTTAAGATTGATGCTAGAAAGAAAAAATCAGTTTCTTGCCTTTTAGAAGAAATTGAAAAAATGCAAGAGAAAAGGGTTGAGCCTGCGCCAAGGCGTGCAAGGACTAAAGCCTTTTCTTTGCAAGAATTTGAAAGGGAAAGCAAATTTAAATTTATTGCGATAGACAAAATTTTAACAAAATGTGGTTATAACCCTCAGGGTTATTATGGTTATAGCAAATTAGACAAGTTTATGCTCAATGGTTTTTGGGCGTTTGTGCTATTTGCTATTATAATGGGGGCTGTATTTTTTATAACTTTTGGAAGCGTTGGAAGTTTTTTTTCTAGCATTATAGGGCGGCTGTTTGAAGTTATAGAAAGTTTTATTATGCAAAAACTAGAAACCTTCATTGTAAGTGAACCGTTGCTTAGGTTTATTGAAGAGGGGGTTATGGGTGGGGCTTTAACCGTTTTAACCTTTATGCCCCAAATAGTTTTACTATTTTTATGCCTAAACTTGCTTGAAGACATTGGCTATTTATCTAGAGTTGCCTTTATGTTTGATGGGCTTTTCAAAAAAGTTGGCTTAACGGGTAGGTCGGCTTTTAGCCTTATTATGGGCTTTGGTTGCACAACAACGGCTTGCCTAACCACTAGAAATCTAGACTCTAAAAGCCTAAGAAACAGAACAACACTTCTTTTGCCATACATGAGTTGCAGTGCTAAACTGCCAATATATGCGGTTATATGCTCGGCTTTTTTTGATAAATATAAGCCACTTATAGTGCTTGCGCTATATCTGTTTGCCATTTTGTTAATGCTAATTGTTTCGCTTGTGTTTAAGGCAGCAGAAAAAGGTAAAGAACAAGACACTTTTATGCTTGAAATGCCAAAATACAGATTTCCAAATGCCAAAAAAATTTTTAAAGATGCGCTAACTAGTGCAAAAGACTTCTTTGTTAGGGTTGGGGGCGTTTTACTTATTTCAAGCATGGTTGTTTTCCTTTTATATAATTTTAGTTTTAAACTAGAATACACTATAGCAACAGGTGCTGATAGCATACTTGAAAGCGTGGCAAAAGTGTTGTCTGTAATTTTTGTGCCACTTGGGTTTGGAAGCGTTGGAGCTGTTGTTGCTATAATTTCGGGAATTGTTGCCAAGGAAATGGTTGTGTCGTCACTAGCTATAATAAACGGAACAACGGTGGCTGGGCTTGCATATACGCTAAATCTTGCGTCATCAAATGTGCATTTCACAACGCTATCTGCAATAAGCTTTTTAGTGTTTGTGCTTTTATACACGCCATGTGTTTCAGCTGTTATCTCTATGAAAAAGGAGATAGGGTTAAAAAATGCCATGTTCTCGGTTGTTTTGCAGTTTTTAATGGCGTATTTTATGAGCATGCTTGTTTATGGGCTTGGCAAACTGTTTTGCACAGGGCTTTGGTTTGTAGCCCTTGCTATAATTGTTTTACTTGCTATAATTGTTTGTGTTGTGGTAAAATATTTAATAAAGAAGATAAAAACAAAAACAATAGTTTGCTTGGGCGTTTGCAATGGTTGTAAGGAGAAATGCCATGGAGATAATAAATTATAGTGGTAAGGATACAAGGCTTGTTAAATGTATAACAGAGAAATTTCCTAAAATGAGCTATGCATCAATTCAAAAACTGTTAAGGCTTAAAGATATAAAGGTTAATGGGCAAAGAGTTCATGAGAACGTTGTCTTGCATAATGGTGACGAGGTTTATATTTATGCCACTAAAGAGATGCTAGAGGGCATAAGTTTAAAGCCAAGCATTGTGTATGAAGATGATAATATAATTATTTGCGATAAACCTGTTGGTATAGAGGTTGAGAGCGATAAATATAATGATTTAACGCTTTCAGTTAATAATTATTTGCATGGAAAAAACGAAAAGGCAAGCCCTGTTCACAGAATTGATAGAAACACTAGAGGCTTGGTAGTTTTTGCTAAAAATAAGCAAGCGTATTTAGAACTTTTAGACGCTTTTAAACGAAGAACAATCGACAAGTTTTATCTTGCTATGGTGGTTGGCAGGCCTCTTAAAGAAGAGGAACACCTTTATGCGTATTTATATAAAAACCCCGCCACCTCTACTGTGAAAATCAGTGACGACCCTATTGCTGGCTATGAACCTATTGAAACCAAATACAGGGTTTTAGAAAGGCTTGAGGGGAGAACGCTTCTAGAAGTTGAGCTTATAACTGGCAAAACGCATCAAATTAGGGCGCACTTGGCTCATGTTGGGCTTCCTTTGGTTGGAGATGGCAAGTATGGTAAAAATGCGGTTAATAAGCAGTTTGAGGCAGATAGTCAAGCCCTTATAGCTTATAAAATAGCCTTTAGGTTTAAGCCTGGCTCAGTTCTTTATTATCTTAATGATAAAGTGGTTGAGCTAAAGAACGCCAGATTTTAATTTATTTATAAATTTAAGAATAATAAAAGCCTCCTAAATAAATACTAATAAAAAAACGATGGAGGCTTTTTTATATGTCTGTTAGTTTATGGATTTTATCAGCGCTTATAATTCTTATAATGTTTGGTGCAGGGCAAAGAATTCTAGACCAAATGCGATTAAATGATAAACAGGCGATTTTGGTTTTGCTTAGTATTGTTGTGGGACTGCTTATTCCGCCAATTTATATTGGTAAATACTTTTGTTTTTCTATAGGCGGCTTTTTAATACCTTTTATAATTTGCATTTACATGCTTATTTCTGCAGGCTTTAGCAGAGACTTGCTTCGAGCTTTTTTAGGCACAATTTTGGTGGCGGGCATAATATATGGGCTTGAGTGGGTAATGCCGTCAGAAACAGCAGAAGACATTGTTATAGACCCAATGTATGTTTATGGAATTGTTGCAGGAATTGTGGCGTATGCGCTTGGAAGAAGCCGTAGAAATGCGTTTGTTTGCTCGGTTCTTGGCGTGTCGCTTGCAATGCTAATTCAGTTTATTGTTAATATGGCTACAGGTGCGCCAACTGTTTTAGGCCTTGGCGTTGGTGGTGCTTTTGGAACAATTATTATTTCAACCATTATCTCGGTAGGCCTTTGTGAGTTTTTGGGCAGAGCATTTGAAACCGCAAATAAAGATGAACAAAAGAAAGTGTTTAATTTTGAAACCCATACTTTTGACAGCGAAAAGAATGGAAAACTCAATAAAAACGGAAGTAAAGCTGTTTTGGTTGTTGGGAGTGATGGAAAGATGCAAACCTCTTCTGATAGTGAGTTTTTCGCAGAAACTTCGCAAAAGCACGAAAAATCTAAAAAGAAAAATTCTCAAAAAGCAGGGGGTAAAAAATAATGAAAAAAATCAAGTCGTTCTTGCGCAGTTTCTTAGTGTTTTTGCTTATGGTTGTGGTTTTAGCATCAAAGTTTGCCCCTGCCAAGTTACAAATTGCTAGTTCTTTGCCAAGCGGTGGTTTTGAGGCAAAAGGAAAAGTTAAAGCTGAAAGTGAAGAGAAAAAGAAAAACTATTTCACAATCTATAATGTAAATAATGGTGACGAAGTGGTACTAGTTAAGGGTGAGGGCGTAGATGTTGAGGATGAATATTTAAGCCAAGACAATAAACTTTGGAAAATAGTTGAGGTTGATAACACCACTAAAACGGGCAAGGCAGAGTTTTTAGGAGAGGAGCAACTTCCAAAATATAATGTTAAAAAGAAGGTGGCTCCGCAAAATGTGGTTAAAGCAAAAACCAATAAAAAGGTGGGCGTTTATCACACCCACAACGATGAAAGTTATTACACAAATGATGGCTACGACAGCATTTATGGCGAGGGCGGTATTCACGATGTTGGGAAAAAGTTTGTTGAATACTTAAATTCTCTTGGCATAGATGTTATATATAGGGAAGATTTGCATTTGCCCCACAATTCTGGCGCGTATACAAGAAGTCAGGTAACAGCCTCGGCAATTTTAAATACTGGTGGCGTTGATGCATTATTTGACTTGCATCGAGATAGCACGCCAAGAAGAGAGTTTATTACTAGCGTTGATGGGGTGGAAATGAGTAAAGTTAGGATGGTTATAGGAACGGCAAACCAAAACTACTATGAAAATAGAGAGTTTGCCTATGCCATTAAAGCCTATGCAGATGAGGTTTATCCAGGACTAATTAAAGACATTTACATGGGAAAGGGTAACTATAACCAACAACTTTTAAGCCGTGGTATGCTTTTTGAAATGGGTTGCGAAAATATAGAGAAAAACCTTGTTTTAAAGTCTACTAAGCCTCTTGCAAAAGTTGTGGATGTGGTGCTTTATGGCTCTAGCGGAGCTAGCGAAGAAAGTTTAAATGATGTTGAGCTTGTTGATAGCACGGGTAAAGCCTCGGTTATAACTGGCATTGCCTACAAGCAGTCTACCGCATCAATAAGCTTTGTGTGGATACTACTTGCTTCAATTGCTTTCTATTTTGCGGTGCTTGGAATAGTATGTATTTTTTCTAAAACTGCTAGATATAAAACTAAAAGATTTTTTAGCGAGTTGTTTGCCGTTAAAAAGTAAAGATTGCTTAATTACTTGCAAAACTTTCAACTTAAATGTTATAATCGTTTTGAGGTGAAAGATGAGCACTCCTGTTGTTGCAATTGTTGGCAGAAGTAATGTTGGTAAATCTACGCTTTTTAATAGAATAGTGGGGAAGCGTATTTCTATCGTGCAAGATGAAATTGGCGTTACCCGCGATAGAATTTATGCAACCGCCGAGTGGTGTGGCTATACTTTCACTCTTATTGACACGGGTGGAATAGAACTTGACAGCGATGATGAAATTACCAAGCATATTATAAAACAAGCAGATATTGCGGTTGCTATGTCAGACGTAATACTATATGTTGTGGATGCAAAGGCTGGATTAACTTCTTCAGACTATGAAGTTGCTGAAAGGCTTAGAAAAAGCAAGAAAAAAGTTATACTTGTTTGCAACAAGCTAGACGAGTATAGGCCAGAAGCTTTATACGACTTTTATTCTCTAGGGCTTGGAGAGCCTTTTGGGGTTTCAGCTCAGCAAGCCAAAGGTATTGGCGATATTTTAGACGAAGTTGTTAAAAACTTTAAAGATAGAAAAGATATTATCGATACCGATGGGGTTATTAAAATAGCCATTGTTGGAAAGCCAAATGCAGGAAAAAGTAGCATTGTAAATAGACTTGCAGGCGAGGAAAGGGTTATTGTTTCCTCTGTTGCGGGAACAACTCGTGATGCGATTGATGTCCCATTTAACTATAATAAAAAGAAATATTTAATTATCGACACTGCTGGTATGCGTAAAAAGCGTAGCATTGAAGATGAAACTGTTGAAAGATACAGCATTTTTAGAACTATAGACAGTATTAAAAGAGCAGATGTTGTTGTGATTGTTATTGATGTTAGTTTGCCTATAACTGAGCAGGATGTTAAAATTTGTGCTCTCGCTCACAACGAGAATAAGCCATCTGTTATTGTAATGAATAAGTGGGACTTGATTGAAAAAAATAACGACACAATGAAAAAAATCACTAAACAACTTGAGGTAGACCTTGCCTTTATGTCGTATTTCAAGCCTGTTTATCTATCTGCGCTAACTGCCAAGAGAATGGATAAGCTAATGCCAGCTATTAGTGAAGTGTTTGAAAATGCAAACAAAAAGGTGTCTACAGGGGCGTTTAATGATATTTTGCAGTCGGCATATTCGGTTACGGCTCCGCCTGCAAAGAAAGGTAAAAAGTTGAAAATCTTTTACGGTACGCAAACTGGAGTTTGCCCGCCATCCTTTGTTTTGTTCGTTAACGACACAAGTTTAATAACCGATAACTACACTAGGTATCTTGAAAACACAATAAGAAAGTCTATAGATTTTACTGGAACACCAATAAAAATAACTGTTAAATCCAAACGCGAGGAGGATTTGTAATGGTTTGGTGGCATATCCTTATAATTATTGTTGTTTCATATTTTATTGGTAATATTAGCTTTTCTAGGATGCTAGCATTAAGCAAGCATAAAGATATAACAAAGCTTGGCAGTGGAAATGCGGGTAGCACCAATGTGCTTAGAAATTTTGGGCTTGGCTATGGCGTGATTAACTTGGTTTTAGATATTTTAAAGGGTTTTTTGCCAGCGTTTTTATCTTATATTATATTTGATGGCAACTTGATCTACCTTTATATTGCTGGTATTTCGGTTATGGTTGGGCATATTTATCCAGTTGTGTTTAAGTTTAAAGGCGGCAAGGGAATTGCTAGTATGCTTGGCGTGTTTTTAGCGGCCGACCCTGTTGTTACCCTTATAGTTATTGCTTGCGCGTTAGTTTGTTGGTTAATTTTCAAATATGGTTCGCTGGCAAGCTTTCTTTGCGTTACGGCATTAACTGTTTATGAGGGAATACAGGCAAAGTCGATGCCAGAGGGTGAGGGTAAGATAATTTGTTTATTACTGTTTATCATTTTTTGCCTAACATGGTATGCCCATCGCTCAAATATTGAAAGACTACTTTGCGGCAAAGAAAGTAAAGTTAGCTTGATTAAATCTACCAAAAAGAAAATTAAAGCATCGCAAAAAAGCAGTTTTTATAGCGAAAAAAACAGTAAAGAAAAATCTTCTAACACCAAATCAAAAGACCTTTAGCCTTAAATTATATATCACTATTGATTTGACAAAACGATTAAGAATGGTTACTATGTTATTATTCTCAGTGTAGAAGCATAAAATTATTTAAGGAGAAAAGCAATGAATAAAAGTAGTGTTTGGTGCACTATAATGGCAGTTTTAGGTTTTATATTTGGCGTTGGGTATTGTTTTACAATAATTCTTATTCCTGTTGCTATATACTGCTTTATTGGTGCAAAAAGATATATGGAGTGGGCTAACTTAACAGATAGTCAACTTGTAGTTAAAAAGCAGTCACTTATAAATTGGGCAATATTTTTCTCAATTGTTGGATTTCCTCTAGGGCTTATATCTATAGTTCCAGCATGTATGATTTCTAACAACAATATTGTTGTTACTGATGTTAAAACCGAGGATGCAGAAAAAACAACTGCTAGCGAAACTGAAACAGGTAATGAAACAAAAGAAACAGTTGAAGAGGAAGAACTGTCTGACATTGAAACAATAGAAAAGTTAAACAACCTTAAAAAAGAAGGGCTTATAACCGAAGAGGAATATGCAAGAGCTAAAGACGAGGTTTTAAACAAGAAGAAATAAGCTTAAAATAAATACTTATAATTAACAGAAAGTTGCCGTTTGTGCAACTTTTTTGTTTTTCTGTAATATAGCCTAAAACAAACGCATATATATTAGCAATCAAACAATCGGAGGGTTAAAATGGATAAGTTTGAAATTTATGATGATATTGCTAAGCGTACAAATGGCGATATTTATCTTGGTGTGGTTGGCCCTGTTAGAACAGGTAAGTCAACTTTTATTCGTAGGTTCGTGCAAGAACTTATACTTTCAGAAGTTAAGGATAAACATGAAAAACAACGCATTATTGATGAGTTGCCACAGTCTGGAGCTGGTAAAACCATTATGACGGTTCAGCCAAAATTTGTGCCGTCAAATGCTGTTAAGATAAACTTCGAGTCGGGAGCTGAGGCAAAAATAAGGCTTATAGACTGTGTTGGTTATATGATCCCAGGGGCAACTGGCGATGAGGAAGACGGACTTCCTAGAATGGTTAAAACGCCTTGGAGCAGCGAGGATATGCCATTTGGCATGGCGGCAGAAATAGGAACAAAAAAGGTTATATCTGAGCATTCTACAATTGCAGTTATGGTTACCTCTGATGGCTCTGTTACAGATATAGACAGGCTTTCATATGTTAAGGCAGAAGAAAGAGTTGTTAGAGAACTAAAAGAGGCGGGGAAGCCTTTTGTTATAGTTTTAAATTCGCAAAACCCTAATAGTGATGAGGCTAAAAAGCTGGAAACTGCTTTGCGCGATAAATATAGTGCACCTGTTGTTTTGTGCGATGTTTCAAAGCTTTCGGTGGAAGATATAAATCAAATCATTACGCTTGCTTTGTATGAATTTCCAGTGCGTTTAATTGAGTTTAATTTGCCAAAATGGGTTAGAGCACTGCCTTATGAAAACAGCTTCATTCAAGATATTTTAAGCGAGATTCGTGAAAGCGTTAGTGGAATTACAAAGATGAGCGAGCATAGCGCGCTTTCAGCAATGTTTTTAGATAATGAAAATATAGACCCATTAGCCCTAAATTCTCTAAGTTTAGCTGATGGCACTATTCACTATTCTCTTCCAGTTAATTCTAAAATGTTTTATAAAATGCTCAGTCAAGAGTGCGGGGTAGAAATTGTTGATGACTTCTACTTGATGAGTTATATGAAGTATCTAACTTATGCAAAAACCGAGTACGACAAAATTAAGTCTGCTTTAGAAAGTGTTAAAGAAAAGGGCTACGGCGTTGTGACCCCAACCCTAGAAGACATGACGCTTGAAGAACCACAAATTGTTAAAAAGGGCAATGGTTCGCTTGTTCGGCTTAAAGCTACAGCTCCTAGCCTACATATTATGAGAGTAGATGTAGAAACAGAGGTTTGCCCAGCAGTTGGCTCTCCAGAGCAAAGCGAAACTCTTGTTAAATATTTGCTTGAAGGCTTTGAAAATAACCCACAAGGTATTTGGGAAACTAATATGTTTGGAAAACCTCTCTCTAGTTTCGTTCAGGATGGTATCTCGGCAAAAATCAACAACATACCAGAAGAGGCAGAAGTTAAGATGAGAAAAACAATGACAAAGATTGTTAACGAGAACAAGGGCGGAATAATTTGTATTTTACTATAATAGTATACTAGGTTTAAAGCAAAGTTGAGCAAAGCAATATATAGAAAAATATATGAATAAAATAGGTACTATGTCTGACAATATACTTAGCTCAAATACCCATTTTATCTAGAGTTTAAGATGCTATGCGTAATAATATTATAAAAACACTCACAAGCGAGTTTTGCTAGTGGGTGTTTTTTGTTTTGCTTTTATTTATAAAAACTATTCATTTCATTAAGAAAGTCGTATTGATTTATAACACCTTTGTTGCTTTCCATTTTTGCGTCACGGTTTATAGACCAATAACTAACCATTCCATAATTGTGTTTTTTAGCATGGTCTACAACTTTTTTTGTCATTTGCGTTGTGAAAGTAGGATAGAGGTCGCTTTCATAGCCAATGTCTACTGTTGCACCTGTTTTTGCATATGCTTGGGCTTCGGTTAAGCTACTACCATAGCTTGCCCATATTTCTTGCATCTGTTTAACACTATTTTCAATTGCACGAACCGAGGCATCTCCGTAGTCTTCATATGAATAAACGCCTGCACCATAACACATTGTCATAGAGTTTATCAGTGAGATGTGTACTCCTTGGTCGAGGTAGGCACGAATAATTTTGATCTGCTTGTCTTGCCAACCACTAGGCATTATGGGTATAGTTAAAACAATTTCAATGCCTGTTTTGTCTTGAACCCTTTTTATTGCCTTAGCGTTTGCTATATTTCCACTTTGAACCTGGTTGCTTTCCTCAATATCTAAGTCTAGCCTTTTAATATTGTAGGTTTCAATAATGTCCATATAAAATTCTTCAAGTTTATCTACATCTGTTGTTACTATCCAAGGTGCATCGCCCAGCTGACCACCAACCGAGATTGTATACATTGCACCCATTTTGTCTAAACTTTCAAGCGTTTGCTTTATTTTGGGGTACTGGTAACCATCGTTACCTTTTTCGCTTAAAGAATAGTAGCCTCCCCAGCCGTAGCGAATAGACCCGTTTGAATCGAGTGGGGTGGTCATGTCGGGTTGAATAAAGCCTAGGTTGTAGTAACTAATTCCTGTTTGTTCTTCAACTAGTGCAAGATTTGGAACGCCGTTTAAACTATAGGCATTTGTTAATGGTACCCATGAAGATAGGTCTACAAATGGTGCCACAACATGATATGGCCAGCCAGTTTTACTCTTTTCGCTTTCACTTGGAGCCATTGGTAAAACACATATTAAAATTATAGACAGCACAAGTAAAAAGCCTAGCACGCTTATAACTGGAATATATCTAATTTTCCATTCTTTTGTTAGAATAATTTTAGATTTCTTTTTTTTATTTTGTTTGCTAGACATATTTTCTTGTTTATCTTCAGATGTTTGGCTGTTTTTATTAAATTGAGTGTTTTTCATAAACTACCTCGTAATATTTTTTGTTAGTATGCGTAAAAATTTGTAGGTTTATGCGAGAAAAATGAATATTCACGCTTATCGTGAAATATAAAAATTGTAAATTGACAAGCCTTAACTTTGTGGTATAATAAAAGCATTATGGCAGGTAAAGATGAAATAAGACTTGAGGAAGAGGCAAGGAAAAGGCTGAAAAATGATTTAAATTTTGAGCTTATTGTTCCGTATACTCAAGAGGTTGAAAAAATAATCAAAAAACAGAAAATAGAATATTACACTTCGGAAATAAACAATAGATGTTTTACCTATGATGTAGAAATGCTGAAGCATTTTTTAACCACACCATTCATATTTGAAAATCTTAAAAAGATTTTAAGCCGTAAAGATTCTTCGGGCAATTTCGAAGTTTATTTGTTTAGTGATGATGTCAAGGGCCAACTTTTAACTATGTATGCAAAATCGGCATTTGTAAAGATATTGCAATCTAGCCTACAAGATGGCTCAACTAGAAAGTTAAAAAAGAAAATTGAAGCACTTGTATCACTTGTAGAACCTTCGCCTCTTTTAAACTCGGATGAGGTATACTCTGTTTCTATAGGAGAGGGAGAACAATATAACTTCTCTTTGCCTGTTAAAAACATTGTTAAGTTTTTTATGGAAGACTACAAGAATGCTATGTTTAGCAATTTTCTTGGAGTGGACACTTGTGGTTTATCAAAAGAGCAGTTTTTGTTTGTTGTTTACTCATATGCAACTAAAACAAGTCTTTTAGACAACTATGTTTTTGATGACCTTGCCGATAAATATTTTAGCGAGCTAGATAAGGGGAAAATAATAGATTTCTATGCCTTTAAGAATGTGAATCAAACAAAAGATACAGCTTTAAGTGAAGTTAAATTAAATCCAGAGCTCGTTGAATATTTGTTTGAGGATATGCCAAAAGACTATAGCGATCTTGAAAAGGCAGTTTATCTTTATATTAAAATGTGTAGAACATTTACCTACGATCCATACTTTTTTGCCAGCAAAGAGGTTGGAAAATCGGCAAAAGTTCATCAGGATATAACTAGGCTAGAACAATTAACGCCAAGCAATAACGCGCTTGTTTGTTATGAATTTACTCGAATTTACGGCAAGCTTCTAAATATGCTTAATATAAACTATGAGGCAAGGGGTAGCGATATTTATGGTGCTCCAGGGCATTCGTATTTAAGATTTAAAATTGATGATATTGTTATAAGCGCTGACTCTACTAAGAAAATTTTAGGTGGCGATTTATATGAGGCCAAAGTGCATGGACCAATAATGGGGTTAGATGCTCACAAATCAACTTTTCAACCTCTATTAGATAAAGTTATATATAAAGTTAGCCAAGAAATATATAAAAGTGACGAAGCTAATGAAGAGAAAATATCACAGTTTGGCTATTGGAAAGAGCTTTATAATAAGCTTTGCAAGGAAAATAAAAATAGCCATAAACTAAGCGTTGATGAAAAATTTGGTATTCTTGTAGAACAAATGGATAGATTAAATTTGCCTTTAATTGATTCAATTACCTATATGCGAAGGTTGTGCTACAATCTTTTTGAACTAGAAGAAATTAGGGGAGATTTCTCTTTTAGCTTAGTTAAAAAGGCTGTAAAACACCCAGAGTCAGACTATGAACTGCTTGTTGTTATGTCTTTTAAAGACAAAAGGGAACCAGATGATAAAACAAGGTATGTAATTTATGACAATGAGGGCTCATTTAACGAATCTACTTTGAAAGATATTAAAAAAAGATTTAAAAGTTGGGAATATAAGTATATAAACCATTATCACGAGATTATTGGTCTAGAACCATAGAAGGAAGGAGAATATTTATGATAAACTTGCTCCGTGAAAGAAATGAAAAACTAATTGCAAAACTAGAAAAGGATGATAGCGATTTAGAAAGGCTCGCAAAACTTAGAATTATTAGACAGATGCTTAAAGACGATGATTGCTTTTTAAAAATTCCAATAGAAATGGCGTATAGTATATTTGAAGACCTTGGAGTAGAGAAATCTAGCTTCAAGGAACTTTATATTAGACTTACAACAACAAAATAAAAATTCGTAGCATTTTGTGCTACGAATTTTTGTTTGGTGCGGATGACAGGAGTTGAACCTGCACGAGTTTCCTCACATGGACCTGAACCATGCGTGTCTGCCATTTCACCACATCCGCATAAAACTTATGTTTATAGTTTAACAAAAAGAAAAACAAAATGCAAGGCAATGCGATAATGCAAAAGGCAAAATTTCACAAAAAATCTTGTAAATTTATTGACATAAATCATTTGTCATGTTATTATCTTTAAGTATGTTGGTTGTAACATCTAGGTGGTGTAAACCTCCATATGTGTGCGGATGTAGCTCAATGGCACGACGCGTTAAGTAAATTTGCCTGTGGCAAATTTATAGCCAAAGTGAGGTCGTTAGCTATGCTAAGACCCGGAAGATGCTATGCAGCTACCAAACGGCTAGTTTTTCAGTTGGTAGTGTAAATCTCTATATGTGTGTGCGGGTGTAGCTCAATGGTAGAGTCCCAGCCTTCCAAGCTGGTCGCGTGGGTCCGATTCCCATCACCCGCTCCAATTAAATTGAGAAATCAATTTATTGCGGGGGATAAAAGGGAAGCGGAGAGAGTCCGCTCAGCCGAGTAAAGCAAAGCTTTGCGAACGCCACGAGCTAAAGATAATATTGGGGATGAAACCCAATTTATCAAAATGGCAATAGAGTTAGACTTGTTCAGCTATGTAGCGAGTATTCCCGTCACCTGATTCAATTTAATTAGGCATTATATGTGCCTGTAGCTCAGCTGGATAGAGCATCGCCCTTCTAAGGCGAGGGTCAGGGGTTCGAATCCCTTCAGGCACACCAAAACGAGATGGTGGGTATAGCTCAGCTGGTTAGAGCGCCAGGTTGTGGCCCTGGAGGTCGTGGGTTCGAATCCCACTACTCACCCCAAAAACATATAATATACATATTGGGGTGTCGCCAAGCGGTAAGGCACGAGACTTTGACTCTCGCATTCGTAGGTTCAAATCCTGCCACCCCAGCCATAAACTAAACAAGTCACCCGTTAAAGTATATTGGGGTGTCGCCAAGCGGTAAGGCATGGGACTCTGACTCCCACATTCGAGGGTTCGAATCCTTCCACCCCAGCCAATAAAACAAATGAATATGGTTCACTAGCTCAGTCGGTAGAGCACTTGACTTTTAATCAAGGGGTCCCGGGTTCGAATCCCGGGTGAGCCACCAAAAACAGTCCTTGCGGATGTGGTGAAATTGGCAGACACGCTAGACTTAGGATCTAGTGCCGAAAGGCTTGGGGGTTCAAGTCCCTTCATCCGCACCAATAAAAATAATCCGAACCATAAAGGGGAGGATTTTTTTATTTACTTTCATATTTTATAAGACTTTTGCCTTCGCGAGTAAAATTGACAGATTACAGGAGTTATGGTATACTATATATAATTGTGTGAAAGTGCTTTTAAGAGATTAGAGGATAAATATAGAAGAAGAGTATTTGAGGAAAATAAAGCTTTATATTTTTTAAAAAACTAAAATTTTAGGCTTTGTTGAAACTGAATTAGACGAAACTCTTTGGAGGGCAAAAAGTAAAATTTGAACGAAAACAATAAAGCAAGCCAAATACAAATATTAGGAGAAAATTGTGGAGAGATATATAAAATTAAAAAATGGGAATGCTGAGTTAACTGTAGATAGAGTAGGGGCTCAAATTGTTAGCTATAAAGTTGATGGTGTTGAAATCATGTATCAGGGGGCGCTTAATCCTGAGAACTCTATGTGGAAAGCTACTGCAAAAAACCTTTTTCCAAATCCAGGGCCTATAGGAACGGAAAATGAAAAGTGGGGAGAGCTTAAAACTGAAACCTATAATGTTAATGGAAAAGAAGAAAAACACACCATTTATGTTCATAACGGTGGCTTGTATCACATGGGTCAGCATGGCTTTGCTCAAAGTGAAGAGTTTGATGTTCATGCTAAAAGAAAGAACTATTGTGTTTTATCAATATCTTCAGACAGGCAACAAACATACACGCAATATCCATATAAGTTTACATATTATGTTGTTTTAGAACTAGGTGAAGATGGAAACCTTAACTGCATGACTTGTGCTCAAAATAACGACACAAAGCCAATGTTAGCAGGTATGGGCTGGCACCCAGCATTCAAGCTTTATGGTGATTCGAAAAAATACAAGTTGTTTTTTGAAAATTTAGAAAAAGAAGATTCATGTGAAGTTCAAGAGGGTGTGGGGTATGATATCTACAGCGATGTTATATCAAAAAGCAAATCTAAAGCCTTCTCTGGTATTAAAAGTGCAGATATAGTTTTGTGTTATGAAAGAAATCCAGGCGAGTTTTTGCCTTACTTAAAAATGCACACCAGTGAACCAAATCTTATTTTATGGTCAAAAAATCGTGAGAATGAAAGTCAGGAAGAGTTTATATGCATCGAACCATGGAACACAATGCCTAGGCAAATTAGCAAATTAACAACGCAAGATAAAACTAGAGAATTAAGTGAGAGTGGTGCAGTTATAATTGAACCTGACGAAAAAAGTTACTTGAAAGCTAGCGTTAATATTTATCCAGAATATATTTTGGAGTTGCAAAAAACACTAAATCCTAACAATGGAGAAAAAGACCTATGATTCACTCACTTGCTGGCGGAGAACTTGGAAATATAAAATATTTAGATTTCGCTAAAGTAGAAATAACAGACTCAATAGCAATGGGCGATGTTTATTGGTATATATCAAACATTACCAACCTTAAAGTAGGAGATGAGGTGCTAGTTCCATTTGGCATAAATAACAAACTTTTAAGAGGGAAAGTAGTTAGGCTGGACAAGCATGTTTCAAGCCAGGTTTCCCCAATTCCTATAAAAAGAGCTAAATATATTTCACGGGTTGTGAAAAAATAATTTAGAAAATAAAAAAGAGTGCAAATTTTGCACTCTTTTTTGGTTTAACAACTATTTCATTAAGTCTTGCTTTAGTTTTTCAAACTCTTCGTCTGTAATTAAACCATCTGCTTTCATTTTGTTTAACTCTTCAATTTTTTGCTCTACATTTTCTTCCTTTTTCTCTTCAGGAGCACTAGTAGATATAGAAGAGGCAACACTTTCGAAAACTTGAGCCTGCTCTGCTTGAACCTGCTTTTGATTTTCTTTTAAGTCGATAGCAAAGAAAACTGTGCTAACTATTAGCATAGCCCAAATTGCTAAATCAATTAAAGATAACCAAGAGATTCCTGAAGATAAAGTACCAATTACGCCAAGGCAAACAACGATTATGTTCATTACAAATAAAGTTGATACAATTGATTTCTTTGAAGCAAAGTCTTGAACGCTCATTTTGCTTATTTTGATACATTTACAAGAAAGTATTAAACAGATAATGCCTAGAATAATGTTAATTACATAAGAGCCAATCAAAGTTACTATAGAACCTAAAACGGCAGCAGTATCTGCATCGCTACTAGAGGCTTTAAGTAGAGCCATTACTAAAACAGTAATATAAAATATTAGCACGGCTGAAAAAACGATGTAGATAGAGTAGGCAACAATGTTCAAGACAGCAGCTGTGAAAGTTTTCTTTCTTCTTTCTGGTTGCATTTTCTTTCTCCTTTTATTGATATTTATAGATAGTTTAAAATATAAAAAAAACGCTTGTCAAATGATTTGTTATTAGTAGCTAACATAGTTTATTATTTTTTGCTAGTTTATATTCATTTGACACTATTTTTTTGTAAAGTTATAATTTAATTAAAAGCATAGGGGTTAATTTGCTTAAATGGTAAAAGTTAATATAGTGGCTGTTGGTTTTATAAAAGAGAATTATTTAAAAGATGCAATAAAAGAATATTCGAAAAGGCTTGGTAGATTTTGTTCGCTTAATATAATAGAAGTTGATGAAGAGTCGAAGGAAAAGGCTGTAAAAAAGAAAATAGACCTAGAAAGTAGCAAGTTGATAAATGCCGTAAAAGGTGGTTTTATTCTACTTGATAGGCAAGGAAAACTTGTATCTAGCGAAGAACTTGCAGAAATGGTGGAAGAGTGCGCTGTTAGGTTTAATGGAGAGATAAGTTTTGTTATTGGTGGGTCTAATGGTGTTAACGAGGCGCTAAAATCAAAAGCAAAACATATAATCTCATTTGGTAAGATAACTTATCCTCATCAGCTTTTTAGGGTGGTGCTACTAGAACAAATCTACAGGGCATTTTCAATATTAAACAACTTGCCTTACCATAAGTGAGGCTACGATTTAATTGCAAAGAGCGATTAAACTTTGTATAATAAAATAAACAAAAGGAGAAAACAATATGGAAGTTAAAATGAGCCTAACAAAAGAAGAACAAGATATTTTAAATGGCAGTGAAGGCGAAACTAAAGCAAAAATAATGCAAACTATGGTTAGATTTGGTGAGGTTTTTGGTGCCAAAAGGCTTGTGGAAGTGACTGCTCCAGGTCATCTAGTTACATCGTTTGGACTTGGACTTTTAAAGCCAGTTTATCGCATTATGGATGAAATAATTGATGCTGGTTTAAAAACCAAGTATCCTTTCACAATAGACCCGCGCCCTATAGACTATGAGAATGTTAAGTGTGGGCCACTAAACAAATTGATTTTTTCAAAAATAATGTATTCAAAGCAAAAAGACTATGAAGAGCAACTGCTTAAAATTGGCTTGAAAAATAGTGATGCATGGACCTGCACTAGCTACTTGAAAGAAACTGGCAACACGCCTAAAAAAGGAGATATTCTTTCTTGGGCAGAGAGCAGTGCTGTTGTGTTTGCAAACTCTGTTTTGGGGGCTAGGTGCAACAGAAATAGTGGTATGCTAGATATTTTTGGCAGTATTTTAAACAAAGTTCCTGAATTTGGTTTGTTAACCGATGAGGGAAGAAAGGCAAATTGGATAATAGAAATTAAAACTTCATCAGTTCCAGAAGCGCAAATTCTTGGCAGTGCAATTGGGCTGAAGGTTATGGATGGCGTGCCATACATTAAGGGGCTTGATAAGTATATAGGCAGTAGTTTAGACGATAAAACTATTTCATATCTAAAAGATTTTGGTGCTGCAACGGCATCAAATGGTGCTGTTGGTTTGTATCACATAGAAAACTTAACCCCAGAGGCAAAAGAGCAGGGCGAAAAGCTGATTTTGAAAGATGCTAAAACTTATGTTATTGATGATAATGAGCTAGAAAAGGTATATAAAAGCTATCCCGTTATGTGGAAAAATAAGAACTCTAAACCAAGGTTGTGTTTTATTGGTTGCCCACACTTGTCACTTGAGCAATTGCAAGAGTGGACGGCATCCTTAGAAACCAAACTAAAAGAGCGTGGCAGAAATAAAGTTTCGGTTAGAACTATCTTCACAACCTCTCCAGAAGTTTTAAAAGTTTTCAAAGAAACAGACAACTATAGAGAACTTGTAAATATGGGAGTTAGGGTTTCTTGCATATGTCCGCTTATGTACACGAATAACCCAATAGCTGGGGGAAAACCAATTATAACAAACTCAAACAAACTTCGAACCTATTCAAAATCTAGATACTATAAAAATGCAGAAATTTTAGACATTATCACAGGGGGAAGAAAATAATGGAAAAGAGAACTTTTAAGGGCAGAGTTATAACGGGAACAACGTTAAGCGGAGAGGCAATAGTTTCAAGATCAGGGGTTAACACTCTTGCAACATTTCAAAAAAGTGCACTAAAGAATGCAAAAGAGGTTATATGCTCAGATCAAAATAACCCAGACTTATATGGAAAAGTTATAACAGGCAAGATTTTATGTTTGCCTCAAACAATAGGGTCAACCACTGGTGGGCTTGTTATACAAACTGTTTGTTCTATGAAAATTAACCCTTCTGCTATGCTATTTTCAAAAGAAATAGATTCATTGGCAGCAAGTGGCGTGATACTTGCTTCTATTTGGGAAAACTCACCAATAGTTTCAATAGACATGCTTGGAGATGATTTTCTTAACTATGTTGAATCTGGCGACACTATAAATATATTAGAAAATGGAGTAGTGGAAGTTATAAAGAAATAGAGGTACTATGACAGACATGGGTGTTATGTCTGTCATAATACGGTTGTATTGCCCAAAATTTCTGGCTTTTGGGCTGGCATCTTAATTTTTTATTGGAGTTTTTACTCCAATTTTTTTTGGCAAAATTTTACAATATTAACTACTTTTTTTATACATATTTTCTTGCTCATAAAACGAAACTAAAAGTAAAGACTTTAAAAGAAGAAGGTAGTTTAAAAGTGAAAAGAATAAAACAGGAAAAAGTAAAGCGAGGAAGAATAATACTATCATCTATACTTACTTTTTTAGTGGCTTTAATTTCTTTGGGTTTTGGGGCGTATTTAGGTTATGTTACTATAAACATAAATTATCTAACTCTGGGCACAGTTGTTTCTGCTGTGGGTGGACTTTTGGTTGTTGCGGGCTTTTTTATATTCTTTGGCTGCATAGGGGGAGTCATTTCTTTAAAGCAGATTTTTATTTCGTCTAGAAATGAAGAGAAGTTTTCCGCCTACAAGGGCTCTTTAATATCTTCCGTGATTTACTACTGCGTGATTGCTCTTATTAGCATTGTTGGCATAATTATGGCGGTGGTTAGCTATATACCTTCAAACTTTGTTTGGTCGATTTTAGGGCTGGCAGTTTTTTCCCTGCTTTTATGCGGTGGTGCATTTTACTGTGTTTTAAAAGAACTTAAAGAGCATAAGAAGAAAACGAAAAGAAAACCTAATCAGCCACAAAAAGCATATCAAGGAACTATTGCAAATATGGAACTTGATGCAAATAGTATTCATAAACTTTCTGATGCATATGCGGTTAAAGGTGGTGGCGAAACCTTAGAGCAATTTAACAAACAGCAAAACATAAACGGTCAAAATTATCAAACAAATATCTCTGATGGCTATAAGAATGGTTTTAACAAGCAATATGGGATGGAGGAGAATATGAACAATAGTAGATTTTATGGGCAAAACATTGATAACACTATGGATAATAAAGTTAACAGCAATGTTCCAAAAAGTTATAAGTTTTATGAGAACAACTATAAGAATAACGGTTATGAAAGCAATAAAACTTCGCAACAAGACACCGATTTTGTTGGTTTGGCAGAAAAACTTATGCAACTTGAGGAGTTAAGGAAAGCTGGACTTATAAACGACCAAGAGTATCAAGCACTAAAAAGCAAGTGTATTTGACAAATTCTGGCAATTTTAGATATTGACTTTCTATCATTTTGGATGTAGAATAGTGGGAGTTTGTGTTTATAGGAGAAAATTATGAAAAGTACAGAAGTTATTTATGTTAATAGGTGGGGTCAAATTTGCAATCAGATTGAACTAAATTTAAACAAGCGTTTTAAGTTAGATAAAAGCCTTGTTGATATGGCTTGGCTTGACTCTGATGGTGTAGTTTTTACTCCTGAAAATAATGGGGTGGCAATATCTGCATTTGTTGATGGTAGAGCAATTGAACTTGAAGTTGCGAACTATCTAGGTGAGCAAACAGATGTAGACCTTGTTGGCTATACTAAAAATGATGTTAAAATAAAAGTTGGTGAGCGCAGCAATGAAACTGTTATTTTAACAAATCAGCTTGAAAGAGTTTATGATTTAGATTCTAGTTCGCTAGAGGGCGAGGAACCAGGCGCGTAAAAATCTGCAAAATGCAGATTTTTTATTTCACATTATTGCCGTTTTTATAATTGTTTGCTATAATTGAAGTATTCAAAAGAAAAGGAAGGGGCATATGAAAAAGTTTTTTAGTGATTTTAAAAAATTCATAAGTCGTGGCAATATTATGGATATGGCTGTTGGTGTTATTATAGCTAGTGCTTTCTCAGCTATTGTAACAGCTCTTACAAACAAAATAATAATGCCACTTATCAACTGGCTTTTGTCGGCTGGTGGGGAAAACGGGCTTGAATCTGCATATACAATTTTAAAAGCAGGCTATATAGTAGATCCTGAAACAGGCTTAAAAACCTTTGATCTTGCGTCTAGTATTTATATAGACTGGGGCGCTTTTATAACAGCAATAATAGACTTTTTAATAATAGCGTTTGTTTTGTTTACAATAGTTAGAGTTGTTATGAAGTCGCAAGGCTTTTTGAAAGATGTTGAAACAAACTACAAGAAGTCTAAGCCAACAAAAGAGGAAAAGAAAATTCTTGCCGAAAGAGGAGTTAACCTTAAAGACAAAGCTGCTGTGAAACTTGCGCTAGAAGAGCTTAGAAAAGAAGAGGAAGAGAAGAAAAAAGCAGAGGAGGCAGCAAAGCCTAAACCTGAAACAGAGCTTGATTTGCTAAAGGAAATAAAAGAACTTCTAAAAGAGCAAGTTCAGGGAAAGCAAACAAATAACGATGTAAACCTAAAAAGTGAAAACAAATAAGAGTAAATAAAAACCAAACCCCATAGGATATATGCCTATGGGGTTTATAAATTTAATTTAATAATTTACTTTATTTTCAATTCTATTATAGGTATCAAAAAGTTTTAAACACTCATCTCTATCTATGCAAACTAAATAATCTTTTAGTTTTTCTCTACCGCCAAGAAGAGAATTGAACTTATTATCTCTAAAGCCTATTTTCTCATTGTCTGCAATTGTGCAGCCATAATAAACTTTGCTGATATTTGCCCACAAACAGGCAGTAGTGCACCTGTCTCTTATACACATCTCCGAGCCCACGAGACTCGACGTCATCTCGT